>JAIROG010000070.1 GCA_031257675.1 Treponema sp.
AACCCTGAAATGTGGGTATCCCATGAGACGATATATCAGTATGTATATCAGGACATGTCTGGCCAACCCGAATTGAAGAGCCATTTCAGGCACCCGCGTCCACACCGGCGTAAAAGGAATGGGAGAAAAGAGCGGCGCGAGCAGATTCCCGGCCGGAATCCGATAGAGAACCGTCCGGCTGTCGTGGATGAGAAGGTTCGTATAGGGGATTGGGAAGGGGATACGGTAGAGGGAGCGGGGAAAACGGCGTATATCGCCGCCTTTGCCGGCAAAACGAGCAAGCTGTTGGAGGCGAAAGTCATGCCGAACAAGGCGGCGGCGGCCCTCAACCGGGCCGCCATCCGGGCATTCAACCCTGTTCCTGATGATTTTATTAAGACGATCACCTTTGATAACGGCAAGGAGTTTTCGGGCCGCAAGGCATTGGCGGCGGCGCTGGGATGCGGCATCTATTTTGCCCATCCTTATCATTCATGGGAGCGGGGATTAAACGAACACACGAATGGGCTTATCAGGCAGTATCTGCCCAAAAGGACTTCGTTTGATAATCTGACCCGGAGGCAGCTTGACAGAATTACGGCCAAAATCAATAGTATCTATTGATACTCATCGTCCCCGTAAGGCTTTAGGCTGTCGGACGCCTCACGAGGTCTTTTCAGAGCGAAAATTCGCACTTCAGATTTGAACTGGCGAGTTCATCATGGGTGGGAAACCCGGGCATTGATTTGAAGCGGGATATTACTCCGGTGAATTTATCGTATTCTACAAACTGGCGCCATTAGTGGAAAAAATAAACTTAACATTCAACCTGCCACATTCGCCGTCCCGTTGCCCCTGCATAAGCCCTGCGGCAGGGGATTTGTCTTCTGCCTTTGCCTCAATGAGGGCGACAGCAATGGCCTGTGTATCCTTTGAGACAATGAGGCGCAAAAGATAGTCGGTACGGCCTTTTCGCCGCTTGGTTTTGCCGTTTTGTATGATGATACCGCCTGTGGACTTTTCAACCTTGATATGCTCCTGTGTCCAGCCTTTGGCTTCGAGAGCGGGATCTATGAGTTCAAAGCGGGTCTGAGCTTCGTTTCTTGGCATATAAAAGTTCCAATTCTCCTAAAAGGGAGTATATCAGACCTTTCGACAAACCGCCACTACCTGACCGGCAACCTTCATATCGCCTAATTCTACGCCGGAGAAACGGTAAGGACAGCCGGCGTCCAAAAAAATGAGAGTTTCTTCTCAAATTTGCGCATTTTCCCTATTTTTCATGCAGGTAAACGGACATACATTCTCTACATAGACTTTATTCTATAAGGAGAATGTATGAAAGACAACAAGATTCGCAAACGCGCCGGTTACAATCGCGCCGGCGCCCAAGAGCTTTTCGATAGCTTTCGCCGGGTTGTCACCCACCTCGCCCGAAAGCTGGAAGCCTCGCTCTTCCCGAATTTGTCCAGATTGGCGCGGTCTACCGCAACCAGTCTCTTGCCGTTCATCAGAGCCGCCTCCAGCCTGCTGATAACGTATTTTGCACAATGAAATTTCATAAATCATTTTATATAGAGGCTTTCCCAAAACTTCAGTTTTTGGGAAAGCGCCCTCAGATTTAGAGGAAAAAGCGGCGTTCAAGCCGCTTTTTCCAAAGCCTTTTCCAAAACTAACCGAGTTTTGGAAAAGGCTCTATTATTATTCATTATTTCGATCAAGTTCCGGTCGCCGCCCCGCTCAAAGAAATCAGCGTCCTGTTCGCCGCCCGCCGGATCATCGGCAAACAGATTGCCCGGTCCAAAAAGCGCATCCATTCCCACTCAAGGAGAGACTGCCCCACGCCAAGTAATACATCTTCGGCAAGAAGCTCCACGCGCCCATCCGCATCTTCAGTGACAACCCGGTATATCTTTCCAGATCAATTTCTTGATGTCATGGAAGCGATTTGAGCGTTAAAAGCTGGCATGAAATGCTTGCCGTGAAAAATCCGCCTCGCTAACCGCCGCCGAATCTGATGTAAAAGAGATGTTTTGAACCACCCGTCATAGGCGCCGGATCCCGTCCACGTATCGGTGAACAAGCATGACAACTACGCGGCGGCAAGGGCGCGTCCTGCGACAGTCTGCGCCGTCAAACCACGCCCCGGTCCGCCTCTGGTTGATTATGAGCATCCTCACCTTCCGGCAACGCGTCCTCGGGCGTCGAGAACCTATTGCCCTTCTTTTTTTACCACAATGTTCACGAGTTTGCCCGGTATGCTGATAACTTTCACGATGGGCCCGTCAAGCCATTTCCGCACCGCCGGAGAAGCGAGCGCGATTTTCTCAAGATCCTCTTTGGGCGTCTCCACAGGAACCGTGAACTTGTCCCGTATTTTGCCGTTGACTTGCGCCACAATGACCGCCTCATTGTCAAAGACAAGCGCCTCGTCCCATTGGGGCCAAGGCGCCTTCGATACGGATTCCGTGGCGCCGAGTTTTTCCCAAAGCTCTTCGCCCAAGTGCGGGACGTACGCGCTTGCCATGATCACAAGCGGCTCCCACAGGGAGCGGGGAACCGATGGAAGTTTGGCAAGCTCGGTTGAGTAGATCATCATCTGGCTGATCGCGGTGTTGAAATTCAGGCTGCCGGTATCCTTGGAGACCTTTTTGATAGTTCTGTGAAGCAGGGGAAGAAGCGAATCCGGCGCGGAAGTCTTTTCAATAGCATCTGAAGATGCCGCAACTTCAGACACGCCCTCTTCGACTTTTTCGCTTATAGCCCAGAGCCGCTCAAGGAAGCGGGACACGCCGATTAAACCGGCGGTCGCCCAAGGTTTGCTCACCTCAAGCGGTCCCATAAACATTTCGTAGATGCGCATGGAATCAGCGCCGTATTTGCGGATTATATCGTCAGGGTTGATGACGTTTCCCCGGCTTTTGCTCATCTTCTGGTTGTCTTCACCCAGTATCATGCCCTGATTAATCAGCCGCTGAAACGGTTCGCTGGTGGCGACAAATCCTAAATCGTAGAGGACTTTATGCCAGAATCGGCTGTAGAGAAGGTGGAGAACCGCGTGTTCAACGCCGCCCACATAGAGATCAACCGGCGACCAGTACGCGATCTTCTCCTTGTCCGCAAAGGCGGCGCTGTTGTGCGGATCCAGATACCGAAGGTAGTACCAGCAGGACCCCGCCCATTGGGGCATAGTGTTGGTTTCGCGGCGGGCGGGCGCTCCGCACACAGGGCATGTCGTGTTCACCCACTCAGTGATGTTGGCAAGCGGGGATTCGCCGGTGCCGGTGGGCGCGTAGGATAGCGTTTCCGGCAGGCGAAGCGGCAAATCGCTTTCACGCAACGGCGCTATGCCGCATGTTTCGCAATGAACAACGGGTATGGGTTCGCCCCAGTAGCGCTGCCGGCTGAACACCCAGTCCCGCAATTTGTAGTTCACCGCTTTTTTGCCGAATCCCCGTTCTTCTATCCATGCGGCGACCTGTTTTTTCGCCTCTTCCGTAGGCAAGCCCGTGAATTGCGCGGAATTGACGCTGTAGCCGTAATCGGCGGTGCAGGCGGCTCCACCGGCGTCGCCGCCGTTAGAGGCCGTGGAAACCACCTGCCGAATTGGAAGGTTGAAGGTTTGAGCGAATTCCCAGTCGCGCTCGTCATGCGCGGGAACCGCCATGATCGCGCCGGTGCCGTACGAAATAAGCACGTAATCGGCTATCCAGATGGGAATCTTTTCGTTGTTGACCGGATTTATCGCGTATGCGCCGGAAAAGACGCCGGTCTTGGTTTTGGCGAGGTCGGTGCGTTCAAGGTCGCTTTTTTGCGCGGCTTCGTCAATGTAGGCGGCGACTGCGGACTTCTGTTCCGGCGACGCGATCTTCCCCACCAGGGGATGTTCCGGGGCAAGCGCCATGTAGGTGACGCCGAAAAGCGTGTCCGGACGGGTCGTATAAATTTCAAGCGTATCGGGAAAACCGTCTATGCTAAAGACAACATTTGCGCCTTCGCTTCTGCCTATCCAGTTGCGCTGCATGATTTTGATCGGCTCGGGCCAGTCAAGATCGTCCAGATCTTCGAGCAGGCGCTCGGCGTAGGCGGTGATTTTTAGCATCCATTGACGGATGCGTTTGCGGGTTGTTTTGGCGCCGCAACGCTCGCAGAATCCGTCCTTGACTTCTTCGTTCGCCAGTCCGGTTTTGCAGGATGGACACCAGTTGATGGGGCTTTCCGATTCATAGGCAAGCCCTTTCTTAAAGAGTTGGAGAAATATCCACTGGGTCCACGTGTAGTATTCCACGCTCGACGTATCGACTTCACGATCCCAATCGTAGGAAAAGCCGAACTTCTTGATTTGTTCCCGGAATCTTTTGATATTCGCCGCTGTGGTCACAGCCGGATGGGCGCCTGTCTTGATGGCGTAGTTTTCAGCCGGAAGCCCGAATGCATCGAAGCCCATAGGGTGAAGCACATTATAGCCGTTCATACGGAGGTAGCGGGCGTAAATGTCAGTTGCGGTGTACCCTTCGGGATGTCCTACGTGGAGTCCCTGGGCGGACGGATAGGGAAACATATCCAGTATATAGCGGCGCTTCTCTTTGGGAAAGGACGGGTCTTCTTTTGCCGTGAAGGTTTTGTGTTCTTCCCAGTATTTCTGCCACTTTGGTTCGATTTCACCAAACGGGTATTTTGCCATGTCGCTGTCTCCTGTTAACGGATGGAATTCCGCGTCATCGCCGACGGCAATGCCGGCGATGATCCACTTGCGGTATTTTAGAAAATAGATTATTCTATAGAAGAAAAAATTGCAATAGAGAGGAACTATATGAAAGGGCTGTTTTTGATTGTAAAAATGTTGATTATACTTATTCTTGTCGTTGCCGGCGGGTTCGCCAGCCTTATCGCGTATCTCACCGTAACCGAGTACCGCCCCAAGCCGGTTGAAGCGGTGGAGATTGGCGGCGACGTAAGCCGCTATGTGCAGACAGGCGTCCCGCTGAACATTGTCGCGTGGAACATCGGGTATGGGGCGCTGGACGCAAGCGAGGATTTTTTCATGGACGGCGGAAAAACGGTGCGCTCGCCAAAGGCGAGGGTCGAAGAGAATATAGAAGGCATCCGCGAATTTATCGTCCAATCAGATGCGGACATCGTACTGCTTCAAGAAGTGGACGTCCGCTCGCATCGTTCATATTACATTGATGAAGCCGCCTATCTTGCCGAAAAATGGACGGGATCAACGGCGTTTGCGCCTAATTTTCTCGCGGCCTTTGTGCCGTTCCCCTTTCCCGAATGCATCGGCGCGGTGAAAGCCGGACTCTTGACCATGAGCGTCTTTGTTTCAACAGAAGCGAGCCGCGTCGCGTTGCCCGTGCCGTTCAAATGGCCCGTGCGCGTCGCCAACCTGAAACGGTGCCTCTTGGTTGAGCGGCTGCCGGTTGCGGGCGGCGGGGAACTCACGCTGGTGAACCTCCACCTTGAAGCGTACTCAAGCGAGGAAGGCAGGATTGCCCAGATGAACCTGCTCATAGATTTCCTGAAAGCCGAATACGCGAAAGGCAATTACTGCATCGCCGGAGGGGACTTCAACCAGACCTTTCCGGGCGTTGACGAGCGCGTATTCAGGATAAAAAACACCGAGCGCTTCGTGCCGGGCGTTCTTTCCCTCGACATGCTGCCTGCGGGCTGGCGTTTCGCAACAGGCGCCAAGACGCCGGGCAGCCGGCTCCTCAACGAGCCGTATTCCGGCGATCCAGAGACGACCCAGCTTTACGTGATTGACGGGTATATTCTTTCGCCCAATACGGAACTCGTGTCTGTGGAGACCGTTGACGCGGACTTCCGCTACTCGGATCACAATCCCGTGTCGCTTAAGGTCATGTTGCGTGAGTGAAGCTATTGTCATCAACGCAAAAATATGGGCGTATCCTATACGCCGCTCTTATGCAAGCCGTCGCCGTCTCGTACAGACAAAGATTTCGCTTCCGCGTTGCGGTTAGAACGTACACCCCGCTTGAGGACTATCCGCGTCAGGATGTTTAAAGCAATTTGTCAAATGATCGTTTGCCATGCCTACGGCTTGCATAAAGGCGTAGATGATCGTAGGTCCTACAAAGGAAAACCCTTGATTTTTTAGCTCTTTTGCAATTTTGTCAGACAGCATCGTATTAGCGGGAACTTCCTCCATGGTTTTGTAACGATGGATAATGGTTTTATAATCGACAAACGCCCAAAGCCAGTCAGAGAAATTGATGTCTGCGTCCGCCATTTTGCAATAGGCTTTTGCATTTTCTATAGTTGAGATAATCTTTTGTTTATTTCTGATTATTCGATGGTCCGCCATGAGGCGCTTTATATCTTTTTCGGTATAGGCGGCGATTTTCACCGGATCAAAGTTATCGAAAGCCCTCCTATATCCATCCCGGCGTTTCAAGATAGTGATCCACGAAAGTCCTGCCTGAGCGCCGTCTAATATAAGAGCTTCAAAGAGTTTTTTGCTATCTCTGACAGGCGTCCCCCATTCGTCATCATGGTATGCTATATAAACGGGATCGTTTCCCGCCCACGGGCATCTTCGCTTTGTTTCAATCATGACTTATTATAATATTGTATCCCCATTATGTCAAGATAGGTCTAAAGTTGCGTTAAAAAATGAGAGGCTTTGTAAATGAAAAGGAGGTTGTCGTGGCGTCAAAACAGGGTGTTTTTGATAGACTCACGGATGAGTGGGATAATAAGCCGCGGTTTATTAACAAGATCACAGGCGAGTCAGAGAGATTGCTGAAACTAATGCCTAGCCTTGTGAGAGCGGAAATGCGTATTGGAGATTACGGGTGGTTCAGGAAAGGTAACAAAGAAGCTGCTGGATTATTGCGGCAATATAAATGTCATATCTGTAGATGAGTCTAGAGCGATGATAGATACGCTTAAAAGCAAGTTTCCCGATAGCGGCAAGGTAAAATGCGTTTAAATTCGCTGGAAAATTATATTCCAGATTTAAAACTTGACGTGATATTCTTATTACAGGTATTGCATCACCTTTCAGTAAGCGCAACGGCGGCTTCGCTAAAATGCGGAGATGCCGGACAAGTCGTAGGGAACGCGCATTACCCGGACTGACAACTATTGATGCGTCGCTTTTTACATTGGCGGGATAACAGAGAATATAGGCGAAACTGCAATACCACTCTTCTTTAAGAGCTTCCGCCGTGATGATACACCGGGTTGGCTCATTGAGGTTGGTCTATGCCGTCTAATTCCTTTTGCTCGCCGGTGACTATTTTTATTTGGATTTCGGCAATCCGGCGGTTTCGACAAGATGCTTTTTCAAAACCTCAAAGGTTGCTGTTTTTATTCCGCGCCTGAAACAGAACGATGGGCATAGTTATCCTCTTTTTCCGTTATAACAAATGGTGGTTCCATGGCGCGAAGGTTTGGTTTCGCGGTACGAAAGTTCGGGGAAGGGCGCGGGCGAAAATCGTACCCTGCCCACTTGCCTTTTTTTTAACCTTCACATAATATGAATACAAATAGTTTCTAATAACTTGAGAGTGGTAAGTTCTTGAACTAAAAAAGATGAACTGGGTTGAAAGAACCTGAGACCTGCTGTAAGGTAAAGTTGCGATACAACACCGGACGGCAGGGAGGGGCTTTCAATGT
>JAIROG010000079.1 GCA_031257675.1 Treponema sp.
ACCGATCCCGGCTCATGTCGCTCGGATACGCCACTCTCATACTGTTTCCTCTCCCTATTGGGTTCCTCCATTATCTAACTTTTTGCGAATCTTGTAAATATATTGAACACGCCCTTAGAAAACCTCTAAAAACTTCAGTTTTTAGAGGTTTTCTTACCCCTTGGAGAAAATTGCATTTGCATAATTATTGTTGTTTAGATGAAAAACAACACATTGTTTTTTCCACGCCCCTTTACACTTGAAGGTGTGTCTTTCGCATGCGCGGATGCGATTTACAGGCGGAAAGGAGAATTATTTATGAAAAAGGCTGTGAAAGCGGCGCGTTCGTTTTTTCAAAGCGCATGGTGGAGGCGGATCGCGGCGACATCTCTGGCGGCATCGTTCGGATTCAACGAGACGACGAGTCCCTGGGAAGCGGCTGGGCCGTTCAGTTTGAGGCGCGGCGGGAGCTTTCGGCCGCCTATCCGGGGGCGGCGTGATCGAATCCGGCGGACTATCACATCGGCCGCGACAGGCGGGAGCGGTTCTCCTCCCAGTCCGCGCATTTTGTCAGCCATTATCATCTGGTCTTGACCCGCAATCTCAAAAGCGGAATCTACGCCAAGACGAACAGACTGCTCTACAAACAAAATGAAAGCGAAGGCTGTCTTGACAGGGCGCAGCGCGAGCGGTAGGAGGGGGTGTGAAAAAGATGAAAAAGAAATGTCCTTTTATCGCCGCAGTCTTTCTGCGGCGTGACGGACGGATTGGCGCCGGCGGCGTACAACGCCTTTGATTCGCCGCTTATAGACGGCATAGCGTATTTTATGAGCGCCGCGGACATGGCGGCGAAGCTGGCGGCCGTTCTCGGCGTGGTGTGAAACGCCTTCAATCTCTGGATGGGGACGGATCGGGTGAGGAAGGCGCGTGCGGACATCATCACAAACTTCCTCATTTTTATCGCGGCGTTCAACCTGTATCTCGCAGTTGCAAGCGGCGCGATAAATCTCGCGATCACTATAAAAGCGATCGCCAGCTCCGGAAACAAAGACATTTTGAAAGAGTTCGGCGAGTTATACTATTCATGCCGGCGAAAAGTGGTTGCGGCGGAAGCGATGGTCAACGACTTTGTGAAAAACGGCTATTACTCGCCCAACATATTGAACGAACAGACGCTCAGGCAAATAGCGGACATGGGAGGAGGGGCGGCGAATTTGGACGTGCGCATGTCCCGGTTTGAAGACCCGCCTGTCAACGCCGGCGGGTGGACGGACGGGCGTTACACGGGAAACGGGGCGGAGACTGCGGGGGATGTGATGGCGAGGAACCAAGCCGGAGCCGAGGAATCGCAGCGCCGCCGAACTCCTCAAGCAATCAAAGAAGGCGGCGTCGGGCAGGCGATGGTCATCCTAAATTCGATGCAAGAAGTCTTCGGTCTCTCGGAAAAATCCGCCTACTACCATAATCCCGGCGGAGGAGTCACGGAATATAAGCCCCTCACGTACGATCCGTTCATCAAGAATGAGAACGGCAAATACGAATATTTGATCTCTCTTGGCTCCATGATAAAAACGGCGGTGGTCATAGCGCAGGTGATCTCCGCAAAAGAGAGCGTTTTTTACGAAGAGGAGGAATCTGAAGGCGAAAAAAGCGGGGGTTTTATGGAAAAGACCTTCGAACAGCCGGTACGTTAGGCGACATAAAAAACAAAAATTTATGAAAATATTGCGCGCCGCCATCCGTGGCGGCGCTAAAGAATGTATTGACATAATTATTTCTTTGATCATATACTTTAAAACAATGGAAGATATAGAATGAAAAGACAAATGATAATATACGTTGACATGGAAGGGGCAAGTGGAATTTTTGAATATAATAGCAGTGCGGTCATTCACGGATCATCATTGTGGTACGGATATGGTAAGAAATGTATAACCAGTGATGTGCTTGCGGTTTGTCAAGCCGCAAATGAATGCACGATAGATGAAATATTAATATATGATGGACATTATGCCGGAGAAATGGAAAATAATATTATTGTCGATGAATTGCCTAAAAATGTAAAATTATTTGATACATGGAAGAGGTGTTTTGACTGGAGGAGAATTCGCGGACAGGCTGATTTGGAACCTTTTGGGCTAATTACTGTGGGACAACACGCGCGATATGGAGAAACAGACGCATATTTTCCGCACACAATACAATCACCGCCTATAAAAGCATTATATGTAAATGAAAAACATATTGCGGAGATTGGAATGTGCGCATATAGTTTTTTTGGAACAAAATATATTGCGAATATTGGTTGTATGGCATCAATGAAAGAAGCGAAAGAAATAAGTCAAAATATTACTTGCATACCGGTAAAGGATAAAAAAAACAAATGGGAACCGAATTATACTGAAACATTTCCAATAATAAAAGAAAATATAATTGAGGCAATTGATGATATTAAAAACAAAGAGAAAATAGAAATTTACGAACCATGTATTTTCAAAATGGAATTATGTGATAATTATAAATTCAGAGAACCGGAAAAGATAGCATGGAAGGGGACATTTTCCGAAAAAGAAGCGTATTGGGAGGCAGTTTCGGTTGAAATGGGATTGGAATTATTTAATTTTGTAAGGAAATATATAATAAATGAATAAAAAGCGCCCGCCATCCGTGGCGGGCGCTTCGTAATGTTTTTTACGCCGCCTAACAGTCTGTATGCGCTTCGCCGCCAATAAGCGCCCCTGCGCAACTAATGATGTGGTTTTGTTTGTAGTTAAAACTGAATTTCCAGACGGGGAACAACTGAATGAAGGGCGCGTATTGTTAAAGAAAGTGTGAATATATACAAGAACATAATTCATGTAAATGAACTGCCCGCCCTAAAGGGCCGCCCTTTAGGGCGCAGTATTACACCCACGCATTCCAAGATATAGATTTCTACCCAATATCGTTCAAACTCATCACCTGATCGGCTGGCAGAGAGAACACGATGCCTTCCGCCTTGCTTGAAGCGCCGTACGCGGCGCTCACAGCTTGCATGATGCCCAGACTTTTTTCCCTGTCGGTGAGCATAATGATGATTTCCTTTTCATCCTGTATTGAAATCCCCAAAAACTTCTTGGCTTTTTGCGAAGAAAGCCCGCGCGCGCTTATCACCGTGCCGCCCCGCGATCCGGCTTCACGGGCTGTTTTCATAAATTCATCGCTGTACCCGTTGTTCAATATAGAAATAATAACGTTGTTTTTTATTTCAACCGCTTTCGATTCCATTTCTTCTCCTTTATGCGTTGTTTCCATTGACGCATCTTTCTTTTCGTCTTTTTTGTCGGAGCCTGCGGCGGCTCCACAGGCTTCTGTAGTTTCCGCAACAACATGCGTTTTCAAAAAGAGTTCCATGATTGGGGCGTTTATCCCTGAAAGCGGAACCGTAAAGGCGATGCCGGCGCCCGCGCTGCGTACACCCATTTTCCGCCGTACCGCCCTGATGATGACAGGCGTTGACGCGCCTTCCACAAGGCACAGAATCAACGCCTTATCCGTGCCGCCCACGCCGAGAATATCAAGAATCTCGGAGGTGGCGGTTCCCCGCGCCTTGCTCATAAAAACAAAGTTGGAATAATCTTTCTCGAACACCTCTGAGATCGCCCTAATCTTATCCCAGTCTATGATAAGAAAGAGCAGTTTAAAAAAACGGCGCGGCGCGGCGCTTTGTACACTCTGGTCTTTAGGCATAAACATAATCTCCCTCGAATACGATGATCTCGCTCGCTCTCTCCCTGCCCATGAGTTCGGCTTCGGAAAGCGCTTCTTCCGCCTTCATCTTCCGTCCATATACAAGCCCCAAAAGCTGAATAACCACCAGCGGCGTCATAGCGACCATTGCCACAATGCCGAAAGCGTCTTTCATCATTTCGCCGCCCACGCCTTCGCACGTTCCAAGCGCGAGCGGAAGGAGAAATGTTGAAGTCATTGGACCGGAACATACGCCGCCTGAGTCAAAGGCTATGCCGGTGAAGATGCGCGGCACGAAAAAGGTGAGAATGAGGGCGAATGTGTACCCCGGTATCAAAATCCACATGATTGAAATGCCGGTGAGTATCCGTACCATAGTGATGCCCAAGGCAAGAGACATGCCGATTGAAAGGGCCGTGTTCATCACCTTCTGCGTAATTGCTCCCTGGGACACGTCTTCCACCTGCTTGTTAAGCACGTGAACCGCGGGCTCCGCCGCGACGATGAAGTACCCGATGATCATACTCAGCGGCGCCAACACCCACTTGAATTCCGTTCTTGCAAGATCGTAGCCGAATAGATGTCCCACCGGAATAAAGCCGACTTCCACGCCGGTCAGGAACAACACAAGCCCGATGAAGGTGTAGACGAGTCCGACTAATATCTTCATAAGCTGCTGCTTCTTATACCGTCTTGAAATCAACTGGAAGACGACAAAAAACAGGAGAATTGCGGCAAGCGCCATGGAGACATCCCGTATCTTTGCGGGGAACGCTTCCAGAAAGCTGAGAACAACATCCCTGTCCGTATACGCGGCTATCGCGGCAGTGTCAATAGGTTCGCCCGCGTCAACCTTGTTGATGTGCTTTACTATGCCGAGTATCAGCACCGAAAGGATGGGTCCTATGCTGCACAGGGCGACGAAGCCAAAGCTGTCTTCCTTTGACCCTTTGTCGCCGCGCAAAGACGCGACGCCGAAGCACATTGCCAGCATAAACGGCACGGTCATGGGTCCGGTGGTAACGCCGCCCGAGTCAAAGGCTACGGGTATGAAGGAACCGTCCGGCGTGGTGAGCATATAGCCCGCAATGGCAAAGGTAATAATATAAAAGCCAAGAAGCAACACTTTGAGTGGAATTCCGAACAACACCCGTAGTACGGCTATGGCGAGGAAAAGCCCAACGCCCAGACCAACAGTGACAATCAGCGCCCACGGATTGAGCGATTCGGCAAGCTGTCCCGCAAGCACCTGTAAATCCGGTTCCGCGACAGTGATGATTACGCCCATAACAAAACTAATGCCGAGCGCCAGCGCCAGCTTCGAGGTCTTGGTAAGCTGGGCGCCGATCCCTTCGCCCATGGGCATCATCGCCATATCCGCGCCCAACGTGAAGAAACCCATGCCAATAATGAGCAACGCCGCTCCGGTAAGGAACATGACGATGACGCCCGCCGACATCGGCGCCAGCGCGACGCTCGCAATGAGTACAATAGCGGTTATGGGAAGCACTGATGAAAACGCTTCCTGTATCTTTTCCTGCAAGACTTTATTCATAAATTTGCCACTCCTTTGCTCTATTAGCAAGGTTTAACGCCCCGCCCTCCGGCATTGGCGGCGCAAAAAATAACGGTAGACCCATACTTGCTACACAGGCAGCGTACGCGCCGCGACCCCCAACGCCGCGGCTGTTTTTTCCGCGCCGCCGCCCTTGCCTTCAATCACACAGGACGCGCGGTTCACGCCGCTGTCTATCTGTTCCGCAATACGGTTTGCCGCGGCGGCAAGGTCGCCAGCGGTCATATCCAGCAGGTAATTCCGGCTTCGTGACCGTTGCGCATCCTCAACGCCGCAGAGAAACCTGAAAAAATCAACCGCGCCCTTTTCTTTGGGCGTCTGCGGACGCGTTTCATTGGCATAGACGCCGATGATCGTCTTTTCCATGCTGTCGCCGTCAATATTTCCGCCGCTTATGTGTTTGAATGACGTGTAAAACGCGCCCAGCGTTTTAAGCGGATCTGGATCACGGTAACTTGCAAGGACGAACGTGCGCTCCAATCCGTTGGGAAGCGCATACGCCCCATAGGCGCCGCCTTTCATGCGGATGTTTTCCCACAACTCGCCTGTCGCCGCATAGTGCGACAGCGCCACTTCCGCAACATAGTCCCTTGTGGCGTACTCCGAAGAGGGAACAATGAGGCTTGCAAACCCCACCTGCAAAGACCGGGACATCCAAACCTCGTCTTTTTTCCCGTTGTCCGGCGCTTGGCTTCCGTTTGAACACAGTGAAAAAAACGCCTGCTCTGATGCGCCGGCGTTCCGGGGCTTGGGGGCGCCGAAACGCGCGTACGTCCGCTCAAAGAGCGGCGCCGCCGCATCAATGGTTTCTTTGGATGCGGTAAGGTTGATCAAGACGCCTGCGGACGCGAGCTTGTCTCGTATACGGGTTAGATTCGCGCCTATTTCAGACGTGTCCATGGACGTTATCTTTTGGATAAACTCAATCTGAAAGATGCCATGCCAGATCTCTTCTATAGCTTGTGATTTTGAGAAACGCCTGCCCGCTCTGCACATGGCGTAGCCATGTCCATGGGGCGCGACGCTGGAAGCCAAATCGTTTTTGAAGTTCAGCGCAATGTCGTTAAGCCGGCGCATATCCGTAAAATCCGCTTTGGTAATGATGTCAAGGCTGAGGTCAACGCTTGCCGGCAGCTTCTCGTCAAGGCACCTGAAATTCCAGACAAGCCAATCCCGCGCCCGGAGATCAAAGACGCCGGAAGGCGTCGCAACGCTGCGGCTTGAACCGGGCGATATGGGGAAACTCATCAGAGCCGCAGAGAAATCGCCTGCGGTGCGAGCCAAAAGGCTTGAAACCGCCGCGTAATCCATGCCCGGCAGTCCGGTTGACACCGCGGCGCGGCTGAACAGGGTGAGCCATGGATACTCTTCCGGTTCAAGAACATCCGCCGGAACCGCTATGTTCACGTAGGAGATGCCGTTGGTGAAGAGGTCATGCGCCATAACCGGCGCGCCGCCCGCATCAAAGAGTTTTCGGGGCGTCACAACGATTTCCCGCGAAAGATCGCGCAGGGACAAATGAGGGACAGATGCCAGCGCTTCCGGGCTGTCCTTTTCACCCTGCAATTTTTCAAGGCCCCTGTTTTTTTTCTCTATGGCTTTCAAGTCCGCCTTTGAAAGCGACGCCTGTTTTTCCGCCAGTTTTTGCGCGAGAGCGGCTTCTTTTTCCTCAAGGAAGCTTGTTTCCAGACCGCTGGTTTCCGGTTCAATAGAAAGCAGGGCGCGGTGCGGGTTGTCAAGCAAGTATGTCTGAATAAGCTGTTCGACATAGCGTCCGCCCTCCGCGCCGTTGAGTTTTTCTTTTATGGTGGTGAAAGAAGGCAGGAAGAGCAGGCTTTCCCATGGTTTCTCTCCGTGCAGCCAGCCGCGCAATGTCCGTTGCAACCACACAAGCGAAAAAGGGCCGCGCGCTCTGTTTATTTCACGGTTTGAAAACTCAAGGGAAACTACGGCGGATTCAATGTCTTCTTTCAGGACGCCTTCCCGCGTCAAACGCCGCAATTCTTCCATAATGAGCCGCTCGACAGCTTCAGCCGTGGTTTTAGAGAGATCAACGCCCCGCAGTCCCGCCGTCATAATGGTCTGCCTGCGCTCGTCCTCAAACCCGCTTGCCGGCGACAGATCCTCCCCAAGCCCTGACTCAACGAGCGACTTGGCAAGCGGAGACCCGTCGTGTCCCAAAAGAATTTCGGAGAGGGTGGCGAGCGCCATTGTCTCTTCCGGATTCGTCGCGTCGCCGCAGAGCCACGAAAGCAGAACCACGGACTTCTCTCCGCCAATCGCCTGGCATTGCGCCCGCGCCCGCCTGGGTTTTTCCCACTTTTTCACCAAAGGAATCGGCGGCGCGGCGGCGCCTGCTGGCAACGCCTGCAATAGCGCGTCCAGAAAGGCGAATTGTTTTTCGCTTGCGATATTGCCCGCCAGAAAAATCTTGCAATTCGCCGGAGAATAGCGGCTTTTGTGAAAATTCTTGAAATATTCAAACGTCAAATCCGGTATACATGCGGGATCGCCTCCGGATTCGCAGGCGTACGGCGTCCCCTCAAACAGCGTCTGCGCCGTCAAACGCTCGGCGACCGTCTCTATCGAAGAATACGCGCCCTTCATTTCGTTATACACAACGCCTGTGACGGAAAGTTTTTTCTCTTTTTTACCGGAGGGCGCTTCGCCGGCGACAAGTTCCAGCCGGTGTCCTTCCTGCATAAACGTCCATTCGGAAAGCAGGGGGCGAAACACCGCGTCAGCGTACACGCCCATTATATTGAAGTAATCGCGCTCATTGACCGAGCTTGCCGGATACACAGTTTTATCTGGAAACGTCCACGCATTGAGATAGGTTTGAAGGCTGCCTTGACCCAGCGCGAGAAAAGCGTCTTTCAGCGGATAACGCTCCGATCCGCACAGCACAGAGTGTTCTATGATATGAGCGACGCCTGTTGAATCCTCAGGAGCGGTGGCAAAACAGAAGGCAAAGAGGTTCTCTTCATCATCATTCAGAACATGAAACGCCTCCGCGCCGCTTTGTATATGTCTGGCATATACGCCAGCCGCATTAATTTCACTCAAATCGGCAATGTCAAGGATCTCAAACCCATGCGCCACTTGCCCCTTTTTCAACGCCGTTTCCATCGCGCCTCTCCACATAAATTTTTCATTTTTTCTTATAGAATAATATCTTCATCATCGGCAAGCAGTATCTCGCCTTTTTCCCGCCCGCGCCTGAACCAATTCAGGAAATCAGAGGCGACAACATCCGTCTCAAAGCGCGGCACAGTTCCTAAAATTTCGGCTTCTTCGCGTATTAAAGCGCGGCGCGGCGTTGAGACATTGGACAAAATTTTGTCAATAAAGACCTGTCTGCGCCCTTTCAGCAGAAAGACGATTTCTTTCTCGCTCATGGTTCGCAGTTTTTCTTCCAAAGCAAGATCGTTCATGCGCAGTATGTCGTCAAGCGTGTAGAGCCTCGCCCTCAAATTGTAGCCCAAGGACGGATCATCGCCATCCAATTCCCCCAGAAGCCTCGATTCAAAAGAAACATTCGACGCTTTGAGTATCTCCGCAAGCGCGTTCATGCCGTCAATCTGTTCAGAATCGGTTCGGCCTATTCTTCGCGCTTTCTCCTTGAGCGCAACCGCCGCCTGTTCCAAGACGAACGGCGCCACCTTGTTCATCTTGGCGATGCGCTTGATGATCTCGATTTTCTTCGCAGGCTCCTCATTTTTTATCACGTCAGCCGCCAACTTCGCAGGCAACCTCGAAAGCGCCAGCGCTTCTGAGGCTGCGGATTCGTCTTTAAAGAGGATGCCCAACTGCTCCGCCGTAAAGTCTTCAAGAAACCCAAACGGACTCTCCACAGCATCAGGCGCAATCTTCCTGAGCATCGCCTCGCCTTTTTCCGGCCCGTAAGCCGCGTACAAAAGGTTTCGCGCCTCGTCAACGCCGCCTGAGAACGATCCCTTGTAACCTCCCGATGAAACCGTCATAAAAGACTGGAATTCGGCGAGCAATTCCTCCGCTTCCGCCTGAGTGACGCCTTTTATTGAAGCGATTTCTTTGGAAACAATCTCCGCCTGCTTGACATTGAGCTTTGAAAGTACTTTCGCCGCTTCATCCCCGCCAATAAGTATGAGAAGTTTCGCCACTTTCCGGTATTTTGAATCTTCACCGCTGGTCTTGACCAGTTCCTGTTCGGACGCATCGTCTTGAAACAAGTCCGATAAAGCGGAATATCCGGGTTTTCTCGCCATATCGAAAAAGATTTTAACAAAAAGACGTTATGATTTCAAGAGCGTACAAGAGAAAAAATCTCAAGCCGGCGCCGCTGTGCGCATCCTCTCTCCCGCCGCCAATACATTTCGGCGCTGATTGAAAGAGACTCCCGGCGGCGCGCAGCGTCACCCAATATCCTTTCGCCAGTCCATGCCGTCAAAGCGCGCCGATTCGAGGGCGCGGTACGCCTTGCTTCTAGCGCTCTCCGCATCAGCGCCATACGCGGAAACGGCAAATGTCCTGCCGCCAGAGGTGAAGAAATTGCCGTCTTGCAGGCGTATGCCCGCGGCAAAGAGCTTCACGCCGGGAGACAATTCGCCGCCGTCCGGCGCCGCGCCGTTCACCGTCACCCGATCTCCTTTCCGGTATGGTCCCGGATACCCGCCGGCGACCGCAACCGGAGCGCACACGGCGCCATGTTTCCACACAAGCCGATTCTCCGCCAGACTCCGGTCAAGAATCGCGGCGCACACATCCGCGAAGTCCGAATCAAGCAACGGCAAGATCGCCTGCGTTTCCGGATCGCCCAAGCGTACGTTGTATTCAAGCAGATGGCAATTTTCTTCCCGCACCATGAGTCCGAAAAAAATAAACCCGCGGTAATCAACGTTTTCCGCCTTAAGCCCTTTCAAAGTCGGCTCAAGGATCGATGCGTGAAAATCCGCTCGCGCCGCTTCCGTAAAGTCCGGAACCGGCGCAATGGCGCCCATGCCGCCCGTGTTGGGTCCCATGTCGTTGTCAAAGCGGCGTTTGTGATCCCGCGCCGCAATGAAGGGCGCGATAACGCCCTCGCCGTTCTGAACGCTGACAGCGGCAAGAATGGAAACCTCTTTGCCCTGGAGAAAGTCTTCGATCACAACGGTTCTCCCCGCCTCCCCAATAACGCCGTCCTTCATGAAGGAGCGCAGACACGCTTCGGCTTCCGTAAAGCAACTCGCAATGACAACGCCTTTGCCTGCGGCAAGCCCGTCCGCCTTGATGACAATGGGCCGCTTGGCATGGGAAAAATGGGTTTTCACATGCCGAAGCGCGTCTTCAAAACCCGCGCCGCTTGCGCTGACGGCATCGGCGGCAAATTTCCTGCCTGCCGCGGTACGGACGCCGTATTTCGCCATAAAAGCCTTTGAGAACGCCTTGCTCGCCTCAAGCCGCGCCGCCCTTTTGTCAGGACCCACAATGGCAAGGGAACGGCTGTGGAACGCGGCGACGATCCCAGCGGCAAGCGGCGCTTCAGGACCAACCACGCTGAATGCGACGCCCGCTTTTTCGGCGAAATCAGCCAGGATCATGTGTCCGGCTTCCGTTTCAGGATCAACATCGGCAAGTACGTTCTCACATTTCTTTTCGAGGGCGGTTCCGCCATTGCCCGGCGCCACAAAGACCGCATCGACCTTGGGCGACATAGCGAGTTTCCACGCAATGGCGTGTTCCCGTCCGCCTGAACCTATAACGAGCGCCTTCATATTTTATTCTCCAATAGTGTAATGACCGCTTCGCCCATTTCTCTGGTGCCGGCAATCGTTTCGCGCGCCGTAGCCCGCCCCTTGCCTGCAATGTCCAGAGTGCGCAACCCCGCGTCCAGCGCGGCGCTCACCGCGTCCTCAATGGCGCGGGCTTCTGTTTCAAGTCCAAAGGAATAGCGGAGCATCATTGCGGCTGAAAGGATCGCGCCGAGCGGGTTTGCGATGTTTTTGCCGGCAATGTCAGGCGCGGAACCGTGTATCGGCTCGTACATACCCATAGGACGAAAATCTTTGGCAAGCGAATCTCGCGGGCTGCCGATGCTCGCCGAAGGCAGCATACCGATGGAACCTGCCAGCGCCGACGCTTCATCGGATAGAATGTCGCCGAAAAGGTTTGAGGTTGCGATAACGTCGAACTGTCCGGGAGCGCGGATAAGTTGCATGGCGGCGTTGTCAACATAGAGGAACGATGTCTCAACGTCAGGATACTCTTTCGACGCGACGGCGGCGACTTCGCGCCATAAACGGGACGATTCAAGCACATTCGCCTTGTCCACAATGCAGAGTTTCTTCCGCCTGCCCATGGCGGCTTCGTAGCCCGCGCGCAACACCCGCTCTATTTCATCCCACGCATAGCGTTCAGTGTCAAAAGCCGCTTTGCCGTCCGCGCTCCGCCCCCGCTCCCCGAAGTAAAGCCCTCCGGTAAGCTCTCGCACGATGAGCAGGTCGAATCCCGGTTTGCCTTCGCTGTCGCTGGAAATGAGAACATCGTCTTTTAGCGGACACGCGCTCCGCAACTGGGGCGGCAATTTTGCCGGACGCAGGTTTGCAAACACGCCCAAACCTGCCCGCAAACCCAGAAGGGCGCGTTCAGGACGCAAATGACCGGGCAGAGTTTCCCATTGCGGACCCCCGACCGCGCCCAACAGCAGGGCGTCGCACTGTTTTGCCGCCTCAAGCGTCTCTTTAGGCAACGGCTCGCCTGTACTGTCAATGGCGCAACCGCCCGCTTCAAGCTCCACATAATTGAAAACATGTCCCGACGCGTCGCCGACCGCATCAAGGACTTCCGTCGCCGGTTTAATCACTTCCGGACCAATCCCGTCGCCGGGAACCAAGGCTATCGAATAAGTCATAGCGGGAATTTAGCATTTCCAGTGTTTTTTTGCAATATGGATTGCGCAAACCAGACGATTTTCCTTCGCCTAAAAATAAAGCATGTAAATTTAGTAAAAAACACGCGAATGTAGGGCGCGAAGGGCTTGATCTGTAAAAAATTATTATATGGGGCTTGCCGCCGTTATGCCGCTTGCAGTTATAAAAAATTAAAAAATAGAGTTGTTCAATAACTTCAGTTATTGAACAACTTCCGCTAAAAAACGGGCAGACTTGTGAGACAACCAACCGGGTTGTTGAACAAGTCCAATATATGTCAGGCGCCGAGCAGAATCGAACTGCTGCATAAAGGTTTTGCAGACCTCTCCCTTACCGCTTGGGTACGGCGCCACTATAGTTTGAATGCTATCAAACTTTTTTTCTTTTGTCTAGCCCCGCTCGCGCTTTTTTACGCTTCGCCAACGCCGCCAGAGGCGCCGCCTTCAGCGGACAGCGCGACGGTCGCGGTTTCACCGGCGATTTCATCGATCTTCTTCATCAGATCAAGGGCTTCCTTAAAGTTCGCGTCCGCATGAAACCTGAGCTTTGGCGTCTGTCGTATGCGCATTTCACGGGCAAGATGCGCCTGAATAAAACCCGCGGCGCTCTGCAAGCCTGCGACGCCCTTCTCCAAATTTGCCTCGCTGCGGAATGTCGAGACATAGATGTCAGCCCATGTCAAATCTTTAGACGCCTCAACTCGTGTAATGGAAAGAAAAGGATGTACACGAGGATCTTTTATCTTGCCTTCAACGATGAGTTTGCCGGTTATTTCCTGAATAAGCGTTCCAAGCCGCTCTAATCTGTATTCCACGCGATCATACTACAACGTCTCCGAAAAAAAAACAAGAGCGTTGTAAGGACGGCAGGATCCGTCATGCCGAAAAACGCCCGCCCTTCCGCTCAACTGGCGCGGGCTGTAGAACTGGTATTACAGGCTCGGTAAGCGCAATGCCGCACGGGAAATCTTCTTTTGCAAGCGACACGGTCTCGCCGTCCATTTGCGCCAATATGGGGTGTTCGCCCTGAAACTCAACGCGGGAGGCGGCGAACAGCGCCACTTCCGGCTTGTCTATATGAGTCCCGGTGGTAAACGTGTTCTTGAGCAGGAGCTTCCTGTACGCGGGCATTTGCCAGACTATGCATACGTTGCGGTCGTCCGGCAAAATACGCTTGCGCGAACCGTAGGTGCGGCGTCCGCTTGCGCCAACCGCCAAGAGGAGGGGCTTTCCGGAGAGGGAGCGAATCTCTGCGCCCGCTTCATCGAAAAGCGTGATGTCCATGTGTCCAACGGTGTAAATTCTATCGTATAAAAGGGACGCGATGTCAACCCAGAGTTTGTAAGAATCTCCGGGCAACGCGCCTTTCATCTTATTAGTGTTATGCGTCACAAAAGCGTCCAGCCCCACGGACAGGATGTTGAACGCCAAAAACGGACCCTTGTCCGCGCCTGCGCAGGCAAGCCTCACCGCGGGCGTAAACGTCACTTTTGAGGGCGAAACAATGAGATCGAGCGCTTTGCCAAGCTCCCATGCGTCAGAGCCGTCGTTGCCCGTGCCCATGGGAAGCCGCAGTACGGCGCAACGCTTGCGGAGCGATTCACCGGCGTAGAAGAAGGCGGTCAGTACTTCAAGGCTGGTTCCGTCCCCGCCCGCCGTGATGATAAGATGAAAAGCGTCGTCCCGCGCCATTGCCGCAATAACGGCTTCGGCAAACTGTCTCGCGTCTCCCGCCTTGCCGGTGAGCGACAAGCCGGCGACATCAGCGCAGCCAACGCCGGAAGGAGCCGCGTCTTTATGCAATGGATGTAGTCCGGCTTTCTCTACCGCGGCGTCAAGATCCGCCGCATGTTTTTTCCACCGTGATGTTATGGTGAACCCGCCGGCTTTCGGATTCGCTATAATACTCCAACGCAAGGGTTTGTCTTTGGCAAGGGGCGTATGGGCGCAAATTTTTGCGATGCCCGCGCCAAAAAGAGCAAGATTGTCAGCGCTTTTCATGGCATTATAATAGCACAGATGCGGAAATGCGGGAAGAGGTCTCTGGCGATCCGGATATCGCCTTGATTATTTTTCCGTTTTTATATGCTGAATTGGTGAGCGCGTTCCAAAGACTGCCGCTTTGACGCGCGTTCTGGAACAGCTTCTGTCGCCGCATTATGTAATGTTGTTCCCGCCGTCAATGAAGAAAGGAGTAAGCATGCTTGCAATCTTACAGATACTGGTAGATAGTCTATCTCATGGCGATAATTACAGTAGGTCTATGGTACCCCGCAAAAGCGGCGCTGGCGTTGAGGGATGCTTTATAGGAAAACGAAGTCCGGGACCGTGAGTCACGGCGACAAACGCCGGGTCGCCTGTCCGGCTGTCCGCTTACGGAGTTGCCGGGCGTCGCCTGCTTCACAGGCTGCGGCGGGACTCTTCGCGGGAACATGGATCAACTGGCAGTTTGCCGCCATCACCTTGCCGGAATTCTTCAGCAAACGTTTCCGTGACGAAAAGAACGTCCTGAAAACCGTTGCGGCGGTCATCATCCTTGCCTTCTTTTCCATATATACCGCTCTATACGCCTCTTCTCCCCGCCTTGATTATTTTTTCAGTTTTTTATATGCTTCTTACAATATTTAATATCATTCATCATCATTGCCAACAATAAGGAGGCGGCATGACCGTTGTGAATATACAGATGTTACTAGGTATAGTTGTATACCTGTTGATCATAATCTCGGTAGGATTATGGTACGCCCGCAGGAGCAACACCGGCATTGAGGAATACTTTATAGGAAAGCGGGGGCTGGGACCGTGGGTCGCGGCGATGAGCGCCGAGTCGTCCGACATGTCCGGCTGGCTGCTTATGGGGTTGCCGGGCGTCGCCTACTTCACAGGCTGCGGCGAGGCGTTTTGGACTGCGGCGGGACTCTTCGCGGGAACATGGATCAACTGGCAGTTGGTCGCCAAACGCCTCAGAAACTATTCCCAAACCGCGAATAACGCCATCACCCTGCCGGAATTTTTCGGCAAACGTTTCCGTGACGAAAAGAACGTCCTGAAAACCGTTGCGGCGGTCATCATTCTTGTCTTCTTTTCCATATATACCGCATCGCAATTCGTCACCTTCGGCAAACTGTTCACCTATGTATTTAACGCGGAAAACTATTATTCGATGATAGTGATATTCGGCGCGGTGATTCTGCTGATATACACCCTGCTCGGCGGCTTTCTCGCCGTTTGTATGACAGACCTCATTCAAGGCATCTTGATGTTCTTCGCTTTGGCGGCCGTGCTTGTCTTCGGGTTCGTGTTCTCAGGCGGCTTTGGCGGCATTGGGGAACGGATAGGCGACATCCCCCGGTTTTTGGATATATTCGGCATAGCGGCGCCGGTCATGCAAGACGGCGTTCAGGCGGCCGCCTCTGGAGCGCCCCTGTTCGGCGCCGGCGCCGATTATCCGTTTCTCAGCATTCTCTCGTGCCTCGCGTGGGGGTTGGGCTATTTCGGCATGCCCCATGTGCTGATACGCTTCATGGCTATAGAAAACGCATCGAAAATATGGAAGTCAAAATGCATCGCCGTCACATGGTGTTTCATCTCCCTCTTCGCGGCGGTCTCCATTGGGATCATCGGGCGCGCCTACTTTCCCACTCTTCTTGGCACGGCGAGCGACGCTGAGAACATATTCCTGCATTTAACATCGGATTTCTTTCCGCCCCTCATTGCGGGCTTTGCGCTTTCAGGCATTCTCGCCGCCTCCATGAGTTCCTCGGATTCGTACATGCTCGCGGTCTCTTCATCCTTCGCAAACGACCTTTTCAAGACCTTCTTCAAGAAGGCGCGGGAAGCCGCGGTCATGTGGGTGGCGAGGCTGGCGATAGTTCTTGTCGCCATTTTCGGGACAATAATCGCCCTTTCAGGAAGCCAGTCCATATTTCAGATTGTTTCCTACGCGTGGGCGGGATTCGGGGCGGCTTTCGGACCGCTTGTGCTTTTTTCCCTTTTTTGGAAACGCACCACGCTTCCGGCGGCGGCAGCCGGCATGGTGTCAGGCGGCGTCATGGTCGTGATCTGGAAGAATGTCATCAGCAAATTTGGCGGCGTCTTCGCCATCTACGAGTTGCTTCCTTCCTTTATCCTTTCCTGCGTTGTCATTTTCATAGTGAGCCTGCTCACCAAAGCGCCCTCAACGGAAATTCAAAGGGAATTTGACTCGGTGAAAGCAATGCGGTGACTATAGCGGAACGTGGATGATTAAACGTGAAATCCGGTACATGTAAAAATCTGTTTTTTCGCTTGCTTTCTCATGCAAGATATGGAATACTTATAAAGAAGGGGTGCTTATGATATTCAATCCTGAATATGAATCTATGTGCGTGGAGGCGCGTAGGAAACTGCAACTGGCGCGGCTTAAAAATCTGGTGGAGAAACTCTACGAAAGCGTGCCTTTTTATAGAAGAAAGATGGATGAACTTGGCGTAAAAGCGCGAGACATTCATACGCTTGAGGACATAGAAAAACTTCCTTTTACCACTAAGGATGATATGCGGGAAAATTTCCCTTACGGTTTTTTGGCTTGTCCCAAGTCGATGATCGAAGAAATCCACCTGTCCTCCGGCACCACCGGACTTCCGGTTGTCGATGCGTACACCCGCAAAGACATTGAAATTTGGTGCGAGGCAATGGCGCGTACGCTTGCCGGCGGCGGCTGTACGGCGGATGACACGGTGCAGAATTGCTATGGATACGGGCTGTTCACCGGCGGACCGGGCGCCCACTACGGGGCGCGCGCTATAGGCGCGAATGTGTTGCCCATGTCGTCCGGCAACACGGAGCGGCAACTCATGGTGATGGAGGCATTTAGTTCAACCATGCTCACCTGCACTCCGTCTTACGCGCTCTACATGGCGGAAGAAGCCAAAGAGCGGGGCGTTGATCTCAAGAAGCTGCCCATCAGCAAAGGGTGTTTCGGCGCGGAGCCGTGGA
Source organism: Treponema sp. (assembly GCA_031257675.1). GTDB lineage: Bacteria > Spirochaetota > Spirochaetia > Treponematales > Breznakiellaceae > JAIRKH01. The sequence continues at coordinate 17,148 of JAIROG010000079.1, forward strand.
GCGAGAACATGCGGAAAGAAATTGAGTCCCAGTTCAACATGAAAGCCTACGACATCTACGGATTGACCGAAATCATTGGACCGGGCGTCGCCTTTGAATGTGAGGCGCAGAATGGGCTGCACATAAATGAAGACCTCTTTTACCCGGAAATCATTGATCCTGAGACCGGCAAGACGCTTCCCGAAGGTGAAAAAGGCGAACTGGCGTTCACCACGCTCACCAAGGAAGGCACGCCGCTCCTGCGGTACCGTACGCGGGACATCACCTACTTCATCACAGAGACTTGCTCCTGCGGACGCACCACCAGAAAGATGCACCGCCTGTTCGGGCGCACCGATGACATGCTTATCATCCGCGGCGTGAACGTATTCCCCAGTCAGATAGAACACGCGCTCATTGAGATAGAAGGCGCCGAACCGCACTACCTCATCGTTGTTGATCGCGGTCCTTCCCACCTTGATGAAATAGAGCTTCAGGTCGAAGTGAAACAGGAATTTTTCAGCGATGAAACCAAAGACCTTGAAGGATTGCGACGTCGCATTGAGAGCGTGATGAAGTCTAAATTGCAAGTCGGTCTCAAGGTCAAACTGGTTGAGCCGAAAACCATTGAGCGTTCAATGGGCAAGTCGAAACGGGTGATTGACCGGAGAAAAATCTAGGAGGAACCAAATGGAATTAAAGCAAATTACCGTTTTCCTTGAAAACAAGGCGGGGAGACTTGGCGAAGTCACCCGCGTTCTCGCTGAAGCGGGTGTAAACATGCGCGCCATAAGCATAGCCGACACCGCAGACTTTGGGATTCTGCGGATCATCGTTGATCAGCATGAAAACGCGTTGCAAGCTCTGAGCGAATCCGGCTTTACCACCCGCATCACTACTATTGCGGCGGTGGAAATAGAGGACAGACCGGGCGGTCTCGCCCATGTCATGGAGCTTTTCCAAAAATCGCAGGTGAACATTGAGTACCTGTATGCGTCGCTTGAAAACAAAGCGGGAAAGGCGGTGGTTATCTTTAAACTCGCGGATCACGAGAAAGGCCTCCAAATTCTGAAAGACAACGGGCTTTCGATGGCGGATTCTTTTTAGTTCTGGAAGCGAGTTGAAAGCGAGTTGAAAGCGAGGTTGTTTCAAAGCGCGCTTTAAAATTTCAAAAGGCGATGGTTTGAAACGGCTTTATAAAAGAGTTGTTCAATAAAAAGGATTTTTTCAACAACGCGGTTGGTTATTGAACAGGTCCAATGAGGCATGTTGGGTTAATTATAGGCTGTCTATAATGTAGACGCATTGTGGACAGCCTGCCTTAAAAACCGCATTTTTGCAACCTTTAGGCGAGAAAATGCAATGTTTGTCCATAAAGAGCAACCGGCTTTATGGACAAACACCAATTAATAGAGGGGTTATATGAAAATATTAATGGCCGCAAGTGAAGCGGCTCCTTTTGTGAAAACAGGCGGTTTAGCCGACGCCGTTTCGGCGCTGGCTCTTACCCTTGCAAAGATGGGGCATGAAGTTCGCATTGTTGTGCCGCGGTATTTCAAAGTTGATAGGGTGAAACTCGGGTTGCGCGATCTTGAAATGCCGCTTGCGACAACTATGAACAACACGGAGGTAAAAGGCGCCGTCTATACGACGGACTTGGCGGGAGCGTCCAAAAAGAATCCTATCCATGTCTATTTTATTGAACACAACGACTTCTTCGGCAGTAAAATCGGCATTTATGGGGAGCAGTACGAGCCTGATTATTTTGACAATCCACGTCGCTTCATTTTCTTCAGCAAGATCGTTTTTGAACTGTGCCGGGGGCTTGACTGGTATCCCGATATACTGCATACGCACGATTGGCAGACGGCATTGGCGTCGGTTTTTCTGAAATACAGTGAACGGCGCGGCGGTTTTGAGAAAACGGCTTCAATTTTGACCATCCACAACTTGGGCTACCAGGGTATTTACCATAAGGAAAACTATCCTTTCACCAACCTCGGATGGGATATTTTCCATCAAGCGGGTTTTGAAGACTGGAACATGATGAATTTCCTCAAGGCGGGGATTCATAGCGCGGATAAACTCAATACGGTTTCACCGCGTTACTCCCAGGAAACCCAAACTCAAGCCTTCGGCTTCCGTTTGGACAGCTCCCTGCGGTACCGGTCGTCTGATTACACCGGCATATTGAACGGCATCGACACCCAAGTCTGGAACCCCAAGAAAGACCCGTATATCCCGGTGAACTACGACAGCACAACCGTTAAAGAAGGCAAGGCGAAGGCAAAGGAAGCGCTTCAACGCGAATTCGGGTTGCCTCAAAATCCCAATGTGCCGGTCGTCGGCATGGCCACCCGCCTCACCGAACAGAAAGGCGTAGGCGAGCTTTTTGGACCTTCTTACGGATCCGCATGGAATATTTGCCGCGATATGGAACTGCAACTGGCGCTTGTCGGAACCGGCGACACGTGGTGCGAGAACGAAATCCGCAGCCTTGCGTCCCGCCTTTCCAATTTCAAGGCGAAGATCGAATACAGCGAAGCCGCAAGCCACCTTATCGAAGCGGGCAGCGATTTCTTTCTCATGCCGAGCCGGTATGAGCCGTGCGGTCTCAACCAGATGTACTCCCTTGCCTACGGCGCCCTGCCCATTGTCAGAAATACCGGCGGCTTGGCGGATACGGTTGAAAATTTCAATCAGGAAACCAGCGAAGGCACAGGCTTTATGTTTGACCAGTTGAATCCGCGTTCCATCTACGACACGGTCGGGTGGGCGAACTGGGCGTATTACAACCGACGGGCGCAGATCGAAAAGATGCGAGTCCGCGGCATGAAACTTGATTTTTCATGGAAAAGATCGGCGCAAAAATATGTCGACATGTACGAGCAAGCCGCGGCAAAATATGCCGAATAATTATGACAACCTCGTATGGCGGGAAGAAGAGCGGAGAGAGGTTTACAAGTGCCGCGTTTTTTCCGTATATGAGAGTGTGTGCCGCTCGCCCGACAAGATGCGCACAGGCGTCTTCATGGCGTTAGATGCCGCTGATTGGACAATAGTGGCGCCTGTGCTGGAAAAGGAGGGGCGCAAATTTTTTGTCATGGTGCGGCAGTGGCGGCATGGGGCGCAGGAGTTAAGCCTTGAGTTTCCGGGCGGGGTTCTTGAAGCGGACGAAGACCCAAGCCAAGCCGCGCTTCGAGAACTGGAAGAAGAGACCGCCTATACCGCAAAAAAGATCACCAAACTCGGCGAAATGAGTCCGAATCCCGCTATTATGAACAACCGTGTCCACTTCTTTCTGGCGGAAGATCTGTCTCCCCTGCCCTCCCAACGCCTTGACGAAGATGAATTTGTTGATATGGAGTTGGCGCCCATTGAGGACGTAATGGAGAACATGGGAAAAAAACCGTACACTCACGCCCTCATGGGGACGGCATTGGCGTTGTGGAGGAAAAACCACGAAGCCTCTCATTGAAAAAATAGTGGAAATATGATTGTTGCGCTTGGCGTCGCTGGCGGCGGGCGAATGACGCGGCGTGATATATTTCATCCGTACAAGGAGCGATAGGAGTAATATATGAAGGATATTTTTCTTGTTTTTGCAAAATATAACAAAGAGGCGGACAGCGCGGCGCTTTCCCTCTTGGGCAATCTTTCCGATGAGGAGCGGGAGTTGGATCGGGGCAGTTACTACGGCAGTTTGTCAGGGCTGGCGCGGCATATACTGGGTGGCACACGGTTCTTCCTGGGTACGTTTTTTAAGGAGGCGCTCAAAGACAACAGCGCGGCGCACACTGCGGCGCGGGAAATTTTGAAACCACTGGAAAGCCTCCCCAATGATGAAGGAACGCTCACCGACGCGCAGTGGAAGGCGACGGCGGATGCCCTTGCCGTGGCGGACGATGTATACGTCAAGCTGTCGGCGGTTTTAACCAATGAAGACTACGCAACCCAAATTCCCATTGGATGGTACGGCGGGAATCCGGCGTCCGTTCCGCTCTCCTTCCTTGCCCAGAATCTCGTTGCGCACAACACCCACCACCGGGGGCAACTCTCCCAAATACTCGATTCTCTCAAGATCGAGCATAATTTCTCCGGTTTAAATCCGGCGCACTTGTCCTGACAAGACATTCTGAGTGAGCGATACGCCGGGCTGGGCATGCTTCGGGTCGCGCGCGGACGCCGGACTTCCAACCACGCATAGGCGTCCGGCAGATTTTTAACAAAGTCACGGCGATTTTCGCGGACTAATCCGCCATGCTCTTAGATCGTGAAAATGCGCCGCGCCTTTTTATTCCGTTGCGCCCTGAATCGCTTTTTCTTTTCCGGCGTTTGAGCCGCCGGGTTGCTTTACAAAAAACAACACGATGCTTATGCCGGTAATGGCGGTCATTACGTCAAAAAACAGCGTTTCCAATGGAGCTAACGCCATCGTCGCGCCCTTGCTACAGGCGCCGTCAAGGTGACGAATGACTGGATACCGCTTTGGAACCCGTTTATTTTTGTCAATCTGTTTTCCAGAAACTTGTGATTAACAAGTGATAATCCCCCTCATCGGATACATTGGGAGGCATGAAATACATGTTATACCGGCGAAGCGTTGCGACAGAAGACTATCGCCCTTAAAAGAACGTCCCCCTATGATGAAACCAATTTTACTCATTTTCGGGAACTCCTTCAGGAGCGGGAGGGCATCGCCATCAGTTGCGCCACCCTGACGGCGGTTCTCATCACGGTTCGCTATGAGAGCGCCACCGACAATTGCGTCGCTTAGAATGGGGGCGCAATATTCATATTCCTTTGGGATTTTTGGTCATGGAGGAGGGAAATTCCCGCTCGTTATTGACAGTTCTTTTTCGCGCTATTTTACGATTCGCTTGCGTTGGCGCCTAAAGATATCGCGCTCAAGGGCGGATGCGGGATTGAAACGCCGCGCAGCTTGAAAGACCGGACGAAGCGTTACACCCGATGCGGGAATGCGGCGCTGGAACGTTTGGCGCACAGTATAGCCCGCTCCAGAAACCGGGCCACGCCCTCTTCCGCATTCGTCTCGACAACCACGCGAGCTGCGGCTTTCACTCTGTCTTTGGCGTTTGCGGGCGCGGCTGAAAAACCCGCGGCGCCGAACATGGAGAGATCGCTCTCCTCATCGCCAAAAGCAAGAACGTGTTCGCCCGCGAGCGAAAGCCGATCCAGCGCCAGCGCAAGACCGGCTCCCTTGGAAACTCCGGTCGCCATGATCTCCAGAAAGGTGTCGAGCGTCTTCGTAATATACACCGTATCGCCGAATCGCTCGGAAAGAAGCGGGCGGATCTCATTGAGTTTTGCGGGATCGGCAAGAAACATGCCCTTTATGCAACCTGCTTTTCCCGGTTCCGCGACTACGCGGGAGGCGGCGGCGAGCGCCCGCTTTATGTCCGCGACAACCGGCGGCGAGCCGGTGTGCCTGGCGTACATGTCCCATTCCGCGCCGCCTCTTTCGGCAATGGGCCTTTTCTCCGCGCGCCCTTCTCCTCCATTGGTTTCCGGGAAATAAACCTGAAAATAGACGCCGGTTTTCCGCGCAATATCAACGCAGAAATCAATGACATCAAAACGCAAAAGGGACGTATAGACCACGCCGCTTCTGCGGCCATGGGCGTCAACATCGGCGACTTCAACGCCATTAAAAACCACCATTGGACCCGTCGCGCCTATGGCGGCGCGGTATTTCTCGGACGCTTCGGGCGATCTGCCTGTGCAAACGATAAGGTGAAGTCCCTGTTCGCGGCACGCCTTGAGCGTGTTGACGGTCAACTCGCCCATCGTGTTGTCGGGACGGAGCAATGTGCCGTCCAAATCAAGCGCCAAAGCCTTTATGTGGGAAAGATCGGGAGAATTGGAAAAAAGAATTGCCATGACAGAGAGTATATCAAAAAGACGCTTTTTCTGAAAGTCGGCGCAAGCGGCCGTCGCGGTTGCCGCTTGTATGACGCCCGTCCGCCCCTCTTCACGTTTTCCCCAAAATGTGCTATACTTCCCTTCATCATGTCAGAATATTCAGCGGAAAGCATACAAGTTTTGAAAGGGCTTGAAGGGGTCAGGCAAAGACCCGGCATGTACATTGGGACGACCGGAATAGACGGGCTTCATCATCTTGTGTACGAAGTGGTGGACAATTCCATTGACGAGGCGATGCAAGGGCATTGCGACAGCATCCTCGTAGTACTGGAAGGCGATGATATTGTCAGGGTGGAGGACAACGGGCGCGGAATTCCCATTGACCTGCATGCGGGCGAAAATGTAAGCGCCCTTGAACTCGTTATGACCCGCCTCCATGCGGGCGGTAAATTCGACGACAAATCCTACAAGGTTTCGGGCGGGCTGCACGGCGTGGGCGTGTCTGTGGTGAACGCGCTGTCAACATGGTGCGAAGCCTTTGTGTATAAAGACGGCAAAATCTACACCCAGCGGTATGCAATCGGCATACCGGAAGCGCCTACCTATGAATGCAGCGCGGCTTCCTGTCCGTGGTTGCCCAAAAATGGCGCTGACAGCGGCGTTGCAAACGGCACGGTTATCCGGTGGAAAGCCGACCCTTCCATTTTCAAGGAAACGACGGCGTATAATTTTGACGCGCTCTCCAACAGGTTGCGAGAACTCGCGTTCCTCAACAGAGGCCTCAAAATAACTATTCGGGACGAAAGGCTTTCAATACCCAAGTCCCATGAGTTTAAGTTTGACGGCGGCGTGGAAAGTTTCGTCCGGTACTTGAACGAAGGCAAAACCGTTCTCTATAAAGAGCCGATTTTTATAAGCGGCGCCCGTGATGGCATTGAAGCGGAAATTGCTATTCAGCATAATGACGGGTTCAATGAGATCATGTACTCGTTTGTGAATGACATCAACACCCGCGAAGGCGGCACCCACTTGGTGGGTTTTAAGTCGGCGCTTACCCGCGTTCTGAACGAATTCTTAAAAAAATCAAAGCTGGTTAAAAAATTCGAGGAGGGGTTTTCCGGCGAAGACGTGCGCGAAGGGTTGACGGCGGTTCTGTCCGTCAAAGCGCCGAATCCCCAATTTGAGGGGCAGACCAAGGGCAAACTCGGCAATTCCGAAGTGCGGGGCATTATTGACGCGCTCGTGTATGAACAACTGGAGCTTTTCTTTGATCAACATCCAGACATCATCGCCAACATCCTTGAAAAATCCGCGCTTGCGGCGAAAGCCCGCGTTGCGGCGCGGCAGGCGCGGGAAGCCACGCGGCGGAAAAACGCCATGGACAGCGCCGGATTGCCCGGAAAACTCGCGGACTGTTCAGAAAAAGACCCGTCTCTCTGTGAATTGTTCATTGTGGAGGGAGATTCGGCGGGTGGTTCCGCAAAAATGGGGCGCAACCGCCAGTATCAGGCCATTCTGTCGCTCTGGGGCAAGATGCTCAATGTGGAGAAGACCCGCATCGAAAAGGTCATTACCAACGAGAAATTGCAGCCGATTATCGCCAGCATCGGCGCGGGCGCGGGCGCGGAATTCAAGGTTGAAAAGATACGCTACCACAAGATCGTGATCATGGCGGACGCTGATGTTGACGGTTCGCATATCCGCACCCTCCTCCTCACCTTCTTTTTCCGCTACATGACGCCGCTTCTGGAGTTTGGGCATGTGTACCTCGCCATGCCGCCGCTGTACAAGGTGAGCTACGAGAAAAAGACCTTCTACGCCTATGATGACGTTGAAAAAGACCGCATACTCGCCGAATCAGGGAGGGATCCCGGGAAGGTCGCTTTGCAACGGTACAAGGGCTTGGGTGAAATGAACCCCGATCAGTTGTGGGAAACGACCATGGATCCCGGCAGGCGGAACATGGTGCAGATTCACATGGAGGACGCGATTGAGGCTGACCGGATATTTTCCATGCTGATGGGCGAGGACGTGGGCCCGCGCCGGGAATTTATTGAAGAAAACGCGCTTTTGGCGTCAAATTTAGATGTATAATAGAAATATAAATGGAAATGCATCTCATTTAGCGTTATATTTAAAATAGGATGAGAATAAAATCAAGCGGCATTCTTGGCGTTTTCTCAATTTTTGCCCTTCTTTTTTTTCTAAACGCATGTAATGACGTTCCATTGGATGCCATAGTTCTTTTTCCTCTTAACTCCTACGAGATGAATGTATTTCTCGCTGAAAAGCGGCAGTCCATAGACAGCAACCCCATTGTCAGCAACGGCGATACGCTTCATCCTTATTTTGTTCACGCGATCCCCCAAGAATATCCTGATATACAAGGTATTCAGATTTTTCTGCGCCCGGTAGACGTGCTGTCTGTAGACATGCGGCTCGCAGACAGCGCAATACGGGAGGAAAAACTTGAATATATGTTCATTCATGCTACAGACGGGATAGATGGGGACGATGTTTCGGCAAAAACAGCGGAAGTTCCCCCGGACGTTTCCGGTAAACAGTGGTCGAAGGACACGCCGGTTTTTGTTTCGGCGCGGACTATGGAATTGCCCGCATTCGCCCTGCCCGATACGCTTGAGATAGGCCGATACGCCATGATCTTTCAGGTTATTGGCAAAGCCGGCGCGACGCTCTCGTCTACGGAGAAAGCGTTCTATTTCTTAGCTGACGCGCGTTTTGCGGTCAAAGACGTGTGCGTGTATCTGCCCGGTCAGCCAGATACACGCATGGCAAAAGCCGGCGCCCGCATTCTGCTTGAAGTCCCCGTTGTCTGGGATGAGCCGCTCGATCCCTATGTCGTGTGGTCGGACGGCGGCAGGGTGTTCAATGCGGGAAGGGTTTCTGAAGGGGCAAACCGGATGCTGTGGAAGGCGCCAGAGATTGCCGGCTTCAAAACTATCAAAGCCGAAGTGTTTCCATTTCCCCCTTTTGAAGAAACTCAAGAAATCACCGGCGCGGGCATAGTTGACTATACAGGCATAGTCTGGACAATCTCAATTCCCATAACGGCAAAAGAGGCGGAAAGCGAATATTTTGCCGAAAGAGCGGAGGAGTTCACCCACTGGTACGCGCTTCAAGGCGATCTTTTGGACAGAAAAGGGGGAGCGCCCCTGCAACCCCAAAAGAAAACAACCGCCCAATGGTCGCCTGTGGCGTATACATACGGTCTCTCCATAGGAAGGGACGTGTATCTGATTTCAAAACCGCCGCCTATGGAGACGGATAGGGAAGAAGAATCCGGAGACGGAGACTCGCCGGAACGTTTTCCCGCAAGAACGGACAAACTGGAATTCCGGCTCACACTCGTGGAAGACGGAACAATCGTCCGCGCCTATTATGATTACGCGGAGGAGAGCGACAGTCCCGCATCCGTAATGGTCAGCATGGTCTCGAAAGACGGGTGGCTGGAACTGCTTTTAAACGCCGGTGAAGAAGAGACGCTGATAAAGAAAACGCCCCTGCCGGCAATCAGCCCCGCAAGCCCGAATGCGGAAGAATTCGATGTAACCGTCTCCGGCGAAGAAGAAACCGAAAGTCAAGATGTTCAAAACCAGAATTTTCCGGTTGTCTCTCTTAGCGTCACGGTCGAAGAAAACCAACTATGCGCGGACATTTCGTTTGAAGAAAACGCGGAAGTCTATACTGAACCGGTTGCGCTCGCGGCGCCTTTAAGCGGATCCGCAACTTTTTATCTTGGATCGGGCGATGAGGGCGTTGTCGCCGTTATAAGCGAGTTGGGCGCGTTGTTTAACCTGCCCGCCACATCGCGCAAGCGGCAGGCGGTCGTTGCAACGGTCGAAACACCCGCTCCACTAGAAGCGATTGCCCCCCCCCCCCCCCCAGACTGAGTGAGGGCGTACAACGGGAAAACGATGTACACAACCACGTTGCGCCTCCGGGCGAGATGGAAATCCCCCCGTCAGATGAGCAGGATGAGCTTACGCCCGTCGCCTGGCAGGACGCCTCCAGCGACAAATTTACTGAAATCCTCAACTCTTCAACACGTCCAACCGTTCCATAATGGGCATGTTTCTAATATCCTGACGTTGGAAATCTTCAAGAACTTCAATGGCTTGGGATCTGTCACCCAGGTTGAGCAGACAGTCAGCCAATTCAAGGTAAAGCCGGTAATTCTTTGGATCTTGTTGAATGAGGCGCCGCAACGATTCGGTTGCCGTCGCGTAATTGCCCTTGGCTTTATCCACGAGCGCAAGTCCAAGCACCGCATAAATATCGAATTCGATGTTAAGTGCGCGCTCGTAATACTCAACCGCCAGATCATAATCGCCAAGAGCGCGGTATGCGTCGCCGGCGCGGGTCAAGATCACCTTGTTGCGGGGATCCTGTTTGAGAATGCGATTCCAATACTCAAGAGAACAAGCGGATTGGTTCAAACCCCGGTAGCAGTCCGCCAACCCAAACAAGGCGTAGAAGTTGTAGGGATCCCGTTCAAGAGCCTGCTCAAAAAACGGAATGCCGCTTTCAAATGTTTTCAATTTCCGGTGACAGTTTCCTATGGACGTAAGCACACGGATATCCACCTTGTTCGGCGTCCCGCCGGACTGGAGCATTTTTTCCCAATAGAACAGCGCCTCGCGGTACTCTTTGAAATCGTAGTGAAGATGCCCCAGCCCGATAATGGCGTATGGGTTGTTTGCCTCCATATCAAGCACCTTCAAGTAAATCTCTTTTGAATGTTTAAAATCCTTCACTTTGCGGTAGGCGTCAGCGACCCGCGTCAGCACGGTGATGTTTTTCCCGTCGTGGAGAAGGTACTGCTCCCAAATTTCTATCGCCTTGTGGTACTGGTTTAACGCCTTGTAACAATCCGCAAGCCCGAACAGCGCATAGTTGTTTCCCGGATGATGGACAAGGCAACGTTGATAAAACGCAACGGCATCCCGAAAAGCCCCCCGTTTGCGGATAGCATCGCCCATGCCTACAAGCGCGTAATTGTTATATTCGTCAATGGCGAGAATTCTATTGAAACACTCAACCGCTTCATAAATCTTGTCTTCTTTTAAAGATTGATACCCTTTTTTCGATAACTCCGAAATTTCAGTAAGCTCTTGAACTTCCTTATTCGTATCAAACTGTATATCAAATGAACTATGCTCTGTATTCCTTAGAATAGCATTAGAAACATCATCTCTCATTTCTGATCCCCTTCATAAATTAATTTTTTTATCACCTCTGATAATTGTACGATAATAGCTTCCGACTTGGTGTGATCGGGAGCAATCCAATACATTTTAAGCGCATCCAACAGTCTTCCTTCTGTCCTGTAATAGTCCCCTATTCTGACAAGACCGTCAGAATAACCGGTTGTCAAAAAAATTTTTTTTGCCTCTTCAATGTCACCGGAATTATAAAGGATATTCCCCTTCCGGTTCAGCGTCACTTTTTGCATGCTATTGAGCGCAACTTTTTCACCAGTCTTTAGAAACGCCCATTGATTATTTCCATTTTTATCGAATATTTTACTAAAATCCATGTATCCTAACAACCTCAATATAAAAACCTGACAAATTTTGGCAGGTTTTTAATCATACCTTCTTTATATTCGAGGAAGACGCGCCGCCACCCTTTGAGACGGCGGACGCCCCTATACTAACGAGAAAGAACAAAAAAATCAACAACAGAACGCCCATATTTTTTAGTCCTTTCTAATATCAAATTATCTATGGCATAACGCAAAAAATCCTCCCGCGGACGGTGAATGAGCAATCGCGCGCCGCGTTTCATAAGCGCGGAATTCGCTATTGCTTTGACTAAAGCCCATTTGTACTCATAAAGGAAGGGCGGATCGCAGAAAATAATATCAAAACTTCGCTTTGCCCGTTGCGTGTACAGCTCCGCCGGCATGAACCTGCATTGTATTCGTACCGGTGAGAGAGTGACGTTCCGCAACAATGTCTTTCGTTTAATCGGGTCGTTTTCCACAGCCTCAATACAAGATGCGCCACGTGAAGCGGCCTCCAGCGCAATGACGCCTGAGCCGGAAAAAATGTCAAGGAAAGAACAGCCTGTCAAGTCTCCCATAGTCGCAAAGACAGACTCCCGCATACGATCCATGGCCGGCCTGATAATGCCGCCAGGCGCCGCAACGTGACATCCGCATAAACTTCCTCCGGTGATTCGCATAACATGTCCGCTCAGCCAGACTTCCCTATAACCCTTTGAGCAACTCGCTCATCTCGTCTGAACTAACTATGGGTATCGTTTCAACTCCTTCCTTTTTCGATTTAGAATCATCCGCGATTTTACGGCGAATGGCGCTCTGACTCCGCAAAGCGGAAATTGTATCTTTTAAAACAGGATGATGTCCGGCGGACAGCGCGGTGGAAGCGCTGAGAAATCGCACCAACATCTGAGAAAATTGCCATTCCGTTTCCGAGAAATTGTCAAGCTGCTCGTCTCTTTCCATAATATATGTATCTTCACTCAGCGCTTTTATCAAAACTTCAAGCGTTTTATCTATGAATTCCATGTCGTCAATGCTCTTGTCAAGAAATAAATCAGCCGGTATATCAAGCGCAAGAATATCCTGCAACATCTGTATTCTGGAGTGGAGGATATACAATATATCCTCAAAATTAATCGGCTTCTTCTCTACATTTTTTTTCATTCTTCAAAAACACCCGTTTAATCGCTTTAAAAGATTCCCTCATGTCGTCCGTAAAGCCACTGGTTGATGAGCCGCCGGGCCGCCGAGCCGCCGCCCGGCAATTCCGGCAATGCATCTCTTCTGAACCAATGCGCGTCCTCTATTTCAATGCCGTCAGGACGCAAAACCCCTCCCGCACACCGCGCCGTCCATCCTGTCATAAGGGAACAGGGGAACGGCCACGATTGTGATATCTTATAACAAACATCGTTTACTTTCAAGCCCGTTTCTTCCCATATTTCCCTCTCAACCGTCTGTTCAAGACATTCCCCCGCTTCATTAAAACCGGCTATCAAACTATATACGCCCGCTTTGAATTTTACATTGTGCGCCAGCAGTATTTCGTCTTCATCATTGGTGACAAGCGTTATGACGGCAGGCGCTATGCGCGGATATTCAAAGCGGCCGCAATGGGGGCAGACGCGAGCCGTTTCAGTCCGCAAATCAACGTTCTTGTTTCCGCAGACCCCGCAATAGACCGACTCCCGCCGCCACTGCGCTATATGAAACGCCCTCAACACCCGCTCCGCGTCCCCGGCGCTTATGTACGAAACCACCTGTCTCATAGGCGTACGCCGCCAGCCTTCCGGCAACACGGCGCCGGAAGGCGCATCGCCGATTTTTATATTCGGTTGATTAGGCGAAAGTGAAGGAATATCAACAAATTGTACAGAAAAATTAATGTCAGCAAGCGGAATTCCCAAAGAAAACATCCCTTCAGACGCCTCTACCGGCATAAGCATCATGGCATCTTGAAAAAGATATACCCTGTCATTCAATATTTTTCCTCAAAGCCGCGCCAACCTTAATGATATATACGGCAACCTGCGCCTACTAGCGGCAATTGGACTCGAACCAATGACCTAACGGATATGAGCCGTTTGCTCTACCGACTGAGCTATACCGCCATTAACGTATCATACTACCGTTAATGCATGTTTTTGTCAAGGGGAGGCTGCCGTTAATTTTAAAGCGCGAAATACGGAGTCCGCCGGCGCCGCGCGTCCCGCAGTATCACGCGACGCGCCGCCTTTAACAATAATCAACAATGTGCTATACTGCGCCTGCCGGTGGAAAACCGCCGGATGCATTGCGCGCAATACACATTCGAAGGATACAACATGAGCGGACGGATATACATCATAGGAGCCGGGTTTGCGGGGCAGACTCTGGCGGCTGAAATCCGTAAAAAGGCGGTTTTCGGTGAGATCGCGGCGTTTTTGGATGATGACAACGAAAAAATAGGGCGGAAGATCGATGCTGTTCCCGTGCTGGGACCCATTCAGGATGTGGCGCGTCTTTTGGGTGCGCCGGCGGGGGATGAAGCCATTATCGCCATGCCAAGCGCCTCTCGCAAATATCTCAAAAATTTGTACGCTATTCTGAAAAACGCCGGTTTTCAAAAGATACGGATACTGCCGTCCGTGTCTCAGATCATTGAAGGAGACGCCCACCTCATCCAAACCCGCTCCATAGACCCGCAGGACCTGCTGGGGCGGACGCCCGTTGCTGTTCACCTGAAAGAAAGCCTTGCGTATCTGCGGGACAAACGGGCGCTTGTCACGGGCGCGGGCGGCTCAATCGGCGCTGAACTCTGCCGCCAGCTTCTTTCAGGCGGCGCGGAACGGCTCTACCTGTTCGGTCACGGGGAGAATTCCATCTACCAGATCGACAAAGAATTGCGGATGTTACAGGAGGAAGGGGTAGGAGAAAAGGCGGCCATCGTGCCTATCATAGGAGACCTGAAAGACGGAGCGTACATGCATTACCTGCTTTCGCGGCTCAGGGCGGATGTCGTGTTCCACACCGCAGCGTACAAACATGTGCCTCTCATGGAAGACAATCCTGTCGCCGCCATTGAAAACAACCTTTTCGGCACAAAGAACCTTGTGGAAGCCTCCCGCAACTGCGGCGTCAAACGATTCGTCCACATAACCACGGATAAAGCGGTGGAGCCGGTGTCGGTGTACGGCGTTTCCAAATGCCTGTGTGAACAGCTTGTGCTGGAGGAGGCGGAACGCGCCGCCAATGCTGACGGATCCGCGGCGCTCAATTTTATGGCGGTTCGTTTCGGCAACGTGCTTGGTTCGCGGGGATCGGCGCTTCCGCTCTTTGAAAAGCAGATCGCAAAGGGCGGTCCCGTAACCGTAACCCACCCGGACATGAAGCGGTGGTTTATGACCATTCCCGAAGCCTGCTCTCTTGTCTTAAAGGCGGGCGGGGTCGGCGAGAATGGCGGACTGTACCTCCTCGACATGGGCGAACCGGTCCTCATCCGTGATCTTGCCGAACAACTCATCAGATTTTACGGTTTTAAACCCAACAAGGACATTGCCATCGAATACATAGGGCTTCGACCCGGCGAGCGCCTTGATGAAAAGCTCTGGTCGGAAAACGAGTCGCCGGTTCAGACGGAATACAACTGCATCTTGCGCCTTGAGCGCAAAACGCCGCCGTCGGCGTTGAACCTAACCGCGCTTATGGAAAAACTTTCGCCCATTTGCCGCTTCGATCCCGCGCAACCGGAGATGTACCGCAACGGCGAGAAACTGCGCTCCCTGCTTGCGGAAGCGGCGCCGGGCTACGCCCGTACTATCGGCGCCCTCCATGCCGGTTAGCCGCAATGGTCTCCTTATGGCGTGTTGGGGAAGAACGGTTTCCTTACGGGAACTCTATCAAGCGTATAGTTTGTAGAATATGAGAAGTTGTTAGGATTGCCGCCGCGCGCGGCCGCCCCATGCGCGCAGGATGCGTCAAACTCCGCGTCGGCGTCATAATAACGCGAGCCGGACGCGCCGCCAATCCGCGAGGCGTAGCTCTGACCGGACGACGCGGCGTCGCCATTGCATGACGCCGTTGCGTTTGCGGGTGTCTGTCGCTTGGTTTCCGCATGACAATTCGGGGGGATTCCGCGCTTTCCAAGTCGTCTGAAAGGGACCCTTTCACAGCAATGGATCCGCTGTCGGGGGTCGGCCGGGCGTCTGTGCAAGCGGCCGGGACGCCCGCCTCTGTCATGCCTGTCGCGTAAAGGTTGATCGCATCTTCCACGGCGGCGCAAGCGCCGGCGGGCAATTTATCCCTGATTCAAGGGCGGACTTGAGGCTGATGTTTTTTCCCTGCCTGTTGTAGGGGCGCCGTTGGCGAAAACGCGGCTCGTCGGGTCTATGCCAAACGTGGGAGCGGTCGACTTGCAGGCGTTGGCGGACAAATTCACCACTGCGGCGCTTGTCGCGTCTGACAAGGATGCGGTTCGCCGCAGATGTTCGCAGCCCGCGCCTTTGAAACGGATTTGCGCGCCGGCATGATTGTCCGTGTTTGACAACGCACGCGATTCATCGTATGCGGCTTTGCGGCGTTAGAACCGCCCGTGTTCATTCGCACTGTTTTTGTGAGAAAAATTCGAGATGCGCCGTCAGTATGGGTTTATAGAGATGGGAGGGAAGCGCGGCCAGCCCCAAAAGGCCTGCAATGGAATTCCTCTCCGCCTCCTGTGAGGCGCATGAAGGGAGGTTTCCGCGCCCTGCGTCTTATAGGGTAAGAATTTTAATGTTCTTGGAGAAAAGAGCCTGAAAACTATCTTTTGATACGCCGTTTGCAGGAAATTGCATCTGAGGTTTCATGCCTCACTTACAAATCCACATCTACCGTAAACGAGGAGCGGTGTTTCATCTTTTGCGTGTAAAGCTGGATTCCCGCGTTCAATTGCCGTTCCACATCAAGCGAAGAAGGCGGACCATGACCGGGAAACACCACATAATCGCCCGGCAACGAAAATATCTTGCTTTGCAGGGCGTTTATCTGTATCTTCGCCCCATAGAGGCTGAATGTTTTTCCCACAAGCCCGGCTGAGAGCGAATCTCCGGTAAAAAGCAAATTTTCGATGTTGTAAATCACCGCGTCCGTGGCGTGTCCGGGAACGGAGAAGGCCTCAATGCGGAATGGAGGAATCGAAAAAATATCGCCCTCCCGTATCATAACGGTCTTCTGCTCCGCTATTACCGGATTTACCGCGTAAATATCAGGATGATACAAGCGTTTAAGGGTGTTGATCCCCCGAATATGGTTAAAATGATCGTGCGTAACAAGGACGCCGCCGAGCGTGTAGTTGTTGTCTTCGATAAAATCAATGATCTTTTGATCCATATGACCGGGATCGATAATAATGGCGACCTGCTTCTCACACCCGGGATCGGTTCCTAGCACATAGCAGTTGTTGGAGCCGGAAACGCTTGAATGAAAAAAAAGTTTCATTCGTTATCCTCGAATATGGCTTCCCATGTATTTGCCAGCTTAAACGTTACATCAACTCGCGTCGATTTAAGAAAGTTCACTCTTTTGAGGTTGCAATCTTCAAAGCGGGTGTCGAATAGAATGGCGTTGATAAACCTGCTGTTGTAAAGATCTACGCTTGTGAATTCGCAACTGGAAATATGCGATCCCAAGAAATTCAGGCTTGTCAGCGTTGATCCTTTAAACGTCGTGTTCTGCATGTTCGTTGCGGCGAAGGAAAGGAATTGAAGATTGCTGTTGGAGAAATCGCAGCCGGAAAAAGACGCGCCGGTGAAAAAGACGGTGGTCATGGTTGCGCCGGCAAACGAGCACGTTGAAAACCGCGCGCCCGTGAAGTCGCATTCGTAGAATTCTTTCCCGGAAAAATCTTTGCCCTCAAAGCATAAACCCGCCGCATTGAGATCGCGGATGACTCGCAGGTCTTGTATCAAGCCGCCTAAACGTTTAGCTTCCGCGTCCGCTCTCACCGTGTGAATGGCGCAGAGTTTTGACCCTGACAAGGCGAGCCGTCCGCACCCTGCGGCGCAATGAGCCGAAGAAAACATAGTTATATAATAATAAAAAAAAGAAGGGGATTCAAGTGTTTTTGAACGCTTGTAGGTTTCGCACAGCCAGCCCCTTGCCTTTTTTTCCGGTTTTTGTCATACTTTTTGCCATGCCGATAAAGATTCCGAAATCATTGCCCGCTTTTGACGCGCTCAGTGAGGAGCGCGTTTTTGTTATGACGCACGAGCGGGCGCTTCACCAGGATATACGACCCCTCAAGGTCGCCATCGTAAACCTCATGCCTACGACAGTTGTAACAGAGATTCAACTGTTGCGGCTCTTGGGCAACAGCCCCCTTCAGGTTGACATCACGCTTGTCCGTATGAGTTCCCATGAATCCCGCAATGCGCCGCCCGGTCATCTTGAAAAGTTCTACGTTGATTCCAATGTTTTATTGGGCGAATTCTTTGACGGTCTCATCATCACAGGCGCGCCGGTTGAAACGCTTCCCTTTGAGGAAGTCGATTATTGGGATGAACTGACCTGCCTCATGGATTGGTCAAAAACCTGCGTGTGGTCAACCCTGCACATTTGCTGGGGCGCTCAGGCGGGTCTCTACCACCATTACGGCGTACCCAAGGTGTCGTTGCCGCAAAAGCTGTTCGGCATTTTCCCCCACAGCGTCAACGAGCGGTTTACAACGCTGTTCCGGGGCTTTGACGATGAATTTCTTGCGCCCCAATCGCGGCACACCGCAAGCGACCGCAATGCAATAGCCGCAACGCCGCGCCTTGCCATTCAGTCCGAAAGTGAAGAAACTGGCGTCTTCATCGTTACGGCGCGAGAAGGAAGGGAGATATATGTTACCGGGCATCTGGAATACGATTCGCTCACCCTGGACAGGGAGTACAAGCGGGATGTTGGCAAAGGGTTGCCCATCGCGATTCCGAAGAACTATTATCCCCATAACGATCCGAATAAGGCGCCGGTTGTACGGTGGCGGGCGCATGCGCACCTTTTCTTCTCAAATTGGCTCAACTATGTGTACCAAGGCACACCCTACCACTTTGTGTATCAAGGCGCATCCTCCGCCATTGATGGGAGTGAGGAATGAACTACGCCGCATGAGGCCGGCGCGAAAGAGCGGCATACCCTTACTGATGATTCAGGACTTCCTCCCTATCCACAAGTTGTACATTCACTTTGATGGACTTGCTGCCCCGGAGGATTTCCACCGGCACCGTGTCTCCCGGCTTGTTGTCTTCAAGGGACGAATAGAGATCCGCAAGCGTTTCGATTTTAACGCCGTCCACCTTGGTGATGATGTCGCCTCCAAGGTACAGAATGCTTGAGCCGTAGCGCACCGGTTCCGTTCCGGCGCGTATGCCGGCTCTTTCGGCAAGACCTCCCTGCTTGGTGCGGGAAACAAGCAAGCCTGTTGACACCGGCAACTGGGCGTATTTGACAAGGCTGGGAAAAAGTTGTACAACGGAGACATCGATCCAGCCTCGGCGGACTTTTCCGTACTGAATGAGTTCAGAGACAACCCGTTTCGCCGTATTCACGGGTATGGCAAAGCCAATGCCCACGGAGCCGCCTGACGGCGAGTAGATCATGGTGTTGACGCCGATCATGCGTCCATGCGTATCAAGCAGGGGCCCTCCCGAATTGCCCGGATTGATGGAGGCGTCCGTCTGTATCATATCCCGAATGATGCGCTGGTTGGACGTTTTAATGGGGCGTCCCAACCCTGATACTATGCCGACGGTCAAGGTGCGTTCCAGCGCAAACGGGTTGCCTATGGCAAGCGTTTTCTGTCCGACTTTGAGGGCGCCTGAATCGCCGAATGGAATGACAGACAATTCTATGCCTTTCGGCGGCGTAAATTTGAGCACCGCGATGTCGTTTTCCGGATCAACGCCGATGACGCTCCCTTCGTATTGGCTGCCGTCCGCAAGGTTGATGAACACCTTGTTGGCTTTTTCTATCACATGATTGTTGGTGAGAACATAGCCCCTTGAGTCGATGATGGAGCCGGAACCGGATCCTCCGTCTTGGGGAACCGCCTCCAGAAACCAGTTGATCGCCACGGTTTCCGTAGTGATGTTCACCACCGCGCTGTTAAGCCGCTCGTACACCGTAATATTTTCCCGTTCGTCTTCGGTATAGGGCAGAATCGCCGTGTTCAAGGGCGCGACAGCCGGCGCGGGAGACGACTGGATGTCCCATCCTACCCCGGACGAGGGTTCTTCCACGCCGGTAGTTTTTGCTGTTTCCACCGCAACGCCCGCGTTTTTTGCGGGAAGGCGCACATATCCAAAACCTATCGCATATGCAAATATAACCACGATAAACGCGCTAATAATAGAAAAAGAGATCACCTCTCCCCGAGTGTATAGTTTCATGGCAGACCCCGTAAGTATGGAATAGTGGTACAATTCTTTTTTAGAATCGACATATTATAAAATATAGCAAGTTTCTGTGTTTCTAACAAGCGTCTAATAAAAAAAATCGTTTTTTAAGCCGCATTTTAAACCGCATCACCCTTCGGCAAGCACGTTCTTGCTCTCCCAGCATCCGCGCCGCCATCGCCATGCGTAAAACGCGCCGCGTACGCACCAGTCCGCCGTCATGGCGATCCATACGCCGGACGGACCCATTCCCAGCGGGTAGGCGAGAAGATACGCGGCGCTGACGCGGACAGCCCACATGGAGATTGCCGCGATGATCATGACAAAACGGGCGTCTCCCGCGGCGCGCAAGGCGTTTGGCAAGGTGAAACTCAGAGGCCACGATACAGGCGACATGACGCAACTTATCCATAGAAACACTTTCGCCAGTTCCTTCGCTTCACCGCTGAGGTTGAATATATTCAGGAGGGGATTCATCAAAATGACGATTGCGGCGCTCAGCGCCAACATCATGTAGCGGGTGATCCGCATCAGTCTTTTCGTGTAGCGCCGGACGCCGCTAAAGTCTTTCGCGCCCATACATTGCCCCACAATGGTCATCATGCCTATACCGGTGGCGCCGCCGGGCATGAAAATGAAGGCGCTGATGGATCCGCTGATCGCATTGGCGGCGATAGTTGCAGTGCCGAATGTCGTAAAAATACGAGACACGAGAATCTTCCCGATTTGAAACATGGAGCTTTCCACGCCGCTTGGGACGCCCACCTTCAAAATGCTGTGGATGACGCCGCCGTTAAGCCTGACGGTGAATAAGCCCGCAAGGGAAATAGGGCTATACTTGTCAGACACGAGCATCGCCGTTAGAACAAAAGCGGCGGTTGCGCGGCTCGCCATCGTAGCCAGACCCGCGCCGAGCACGCCCAGATGAAAGCCAAAAATCAAGACGGCGTTGCCGGCTATATTGAGGATGTTGACGAGCAAGGAAATCAGCATGGAAATTCTGCTGTTTCCCATGCTCCGGTACAGAGAAGCTGCGGCATTGTAAATCGCAAGAAACGGATAACTTGCCGCACTCAAAATAAAATACGTTTTCGCGGCTTCCATGACATCTATTTCGATGCGTCCGTAAACAAGACGCAATATGGGACCGCATAATGCCAAAGTAAAAAGCATGACCGCCAATGACACGGCCGCCGTTGTGTACATCAACTGGCGGGCGGCGGCGCGCGCCAGTTTCGTGTTCCGTCTGCCGATATACTGGCTGACCACCACGCTGCCGCCTGTCGCAAGCGCGCCAAACGCAATGACCAGCAACATGTTGATGGAATCCACCAGAGACACGCCTGACACCGCGTGTTCCCCGACGCTCGCCACCATGACCGTATCCGCCATGCCGATAGTAATCGTGAGAATCTGTTCCATTATTAGGGGAAAAAGAAGCCGCCACAGATCCCGTCCTTTCCACTGTTCAGCTATTGTGTTGTTGATTTCCAATTAGATTTGCCTTGATTGCCAGTATAGCGCATTGCGCGGGATTAGTGAATAGCCGCAACGCGGAACGAGACTTCGTTCAAACCAGCTTGCTGGTATTGACAATAATGTGCCGGAGCGACGCGTGGAAATGTTCTCCAGTTTAACCGGGTCGCGTTCCCCTGCATAGCGGGAGCGCGGAATGACCTAGGCAAAACCGTAGAACGAGCCGCCTGCTGGCGGCGAACATACGGTCAAGTTTGTCATAGCGGGTATGAATCCCCCGAAACGTCTTGAGACGCCGGAAAAACCGCTCAATCTCATTCAGCCGTTTATACAGATATTTATCATACTTCCACCCGGCGGCGCCGCAGGGTTAAACCTTAATTCCCGCGCCGCAAACCGGGCGTCGTAGCCTTTCATAAGCCCGATCCGTCACCAGCTTGCCGTATAATCGGTTTTCCAGCGGACATCCCCGCGCTTCCCGCCGTTATCGCATGTATCTTTATTTAGCCCGGCGGCTCAGCCTAGATTGCGCGCCAATCCCCGAAGGATTTAGGCGGACTCCGCCACTTGCAGCCGCTCTCACACCGGCAAATGGGAGCGTTGGGCAGTTCGCGGCTTGCTGTTTTTACATGCCCGCGCCGTTCGGACGGCAGCGGCGTTGTTTTTCGCTAAATTCCACACTTATTTATCTATCGCCAAGCCTCATTTCTTTAGTGTGAACACATCCTAACGCTTTAAAGGATATATCCAACGGATCCTGTCTATTTTCAAACGCGCATACTGTCACAACAAAATGACTGAATAGTAATTGCCGGCAATTTTCATCTTGCAACAATATTTGATTCCCCCATATTGAGACAATTTCATTGTACTGCGCAATTGTTTTTAACAAAAAACCACCGGAACCATCATATTCAAAATCAAGCGCGCTATTGACAATATCTGGCTGTACTCTGTTTGCATTTTCAGCTTTTACCCATGTGTAAAAACGCATTGGAACCGCCGGCGAAATCCCTGTTTCTTGCGCAAATAACTTTGCGGATTCATTCATAGGCTTGGTGAAAACACAGGCGATAAACAAATTTTATGGCTTCTATGCCTGCGATCCGGCCCATAATAATTTGCGGAATTACAAAGGCCGCTCTTTTGAATTTGAACGCATAACGGAAGATTTGTTTAAGGCCGTCAAAGAGGGCGGCGTTGTAGTTTGGGTCGTGGGCGATAAAATCAACGGCGGCGGAAGTCCAGCAGGTTTTCGTCAGGGCATTTATTTTCAGGAAATAGGTTTTAATACGCAAGATGCAATGATATATGACAAGAAAAACACTCTCTTTACGCGTTTCAGCGCTTATGCCGACTTTTATGAAAAAAAACAATGCCAATGACATTAAAAACCCTTTTGAAAAAGAAGTTAAGGCTATTTTAAGCAAAACACAAAGAGAAGTTGTTTTCTCAAGCCCCCTATACATCTTATATCAACTACGGGGGAGTTTCGATTCTGTTCGAATCCATTGGAAATATAAATGATAAGCCTATCAATATTCTGACTGATTTATCAGCGCGGGATGTCATTGATAATGTTACACAACCGCAATCCCTATTAAAAATGTACGAAGTTTTTAAGGAAACAACTGTTTTGACTCTTGATAAACTTCATGCAAAATTTATATTAGAGTTGTTCAATAACTGAAGTTATTGAACAACTTCCGCTAAAAAACGGGCAGATTTGTGAGACAACCAACCGGGTTGTTGAACAAGTCCATTGTCGTGGAATTTTTTTTAATTTGATTAATCGGCGGCGGCGCCTGTTGGATTGTTCCTAGAACGGACGTGGAAGAAATTGACGTGACAAAAACTGGCGATACGTTTGATTTTAAAATGGGGTTTAATACCCCGCCCCTTGGGGCGGTTAAAACCGGGGGCGCGGGGGATTTGTTCCCCCGCATACGCAAAGATTTCAAGGAGAAATCTTCAATACCCCGCCGCTCTGCGGCGGGGATTTTTTATTTTAAAATTTGCGATGTTTGCCACTGCCTAAAGCCTACGAAAAATTTCACCGGAAACCAAAACAATTTGCACGGTATAATCAGAAGTCAAACATGCCGGAAATGCGGAACGTCCATTGATAAACGCGCCCGAAAAACCAAGCGAGCCAGACAGATGGAAAAACAAAACCAAAAAAAGGCGATCCATTTTTATGTCGTATTTGCAGAAAACGATCTATTGCTGGAGTAACCGCCAAGATTGCCGCAGACCATGACCGTCATACCGGCAATATACGCGGATTTATTTGTGATAGTTGCAACGCCGGATTAGGAGGATTAAAAAACGGCGAGAATTATTTGATGAACGCCGTAAATTATAACAAGGAACACGATGCATTGGTTAATCATTAATTAATTATGTTATGTTTCTATAATCTTCCGGACAGTTTAGGGGGTATGGCGCATACAGCCGGAATGTTATGCGAAGTTGCGCGCGCTTTTACATATTCATCAGCCTTTTTTGCCAATTTTTCAACAGTCATATCTTCAAACAAATTTTCTTGCCATTTGGCGCAATCAAATGGCTCTCTTTGAATTAACATTATAAAACGCCCGGCATCCGCCACGCCTAAATGTTTTGATAATATTTTCATGCCTTCATTCTTTATTAATGTTACTGTATCCACTATAATACAATATTATCAATAATCTTATTTGTCAATTTATCGCCGGTTGTTACATAATATTTGCATTCAGCCTCAATGTCACATGCCATTATGGACCGAAGCTTTTATTTTGACTTTTTGCCTTTATATTTGTTTTGCCAATATTACATTGTTTTTCAGAATATTGTATATTAACTTTTGCGACATTTTTCTATTTTTGTATTTGAGTTTTGCTGTTTTCAAATGGATTAGAATAAATTCTATTGGGTCTATCATACTATTTTCTATATTTCAGCGCCTTATTTGTTTATTTTTATTTGGGGCGTAGCCCCTTTGGTTTAATACCCCGCAGCTTGCTGCGGAAAACTGGGGGCGTGGGGGATTTGTTCCCCCACCATACGAAAAGATTTCAAACTGCAATCTTTGATACCCAGGAGCTTGCTCCTGGGTTCTTCATTTTGTGTATGAATTTTTATACCTTTTACCAATTTAACGCAATTGCGCATAACGTTCCGGCTGTATGCGATCCGGACAACCGGCGGCGTATACGCCGGCGTCGTTCGGCAGGAACGCGAACATGGCCGCCAAAATGTGGGTGGAGGCTGGCGTGGGAATGGAGCGTTCCCCAGCTACGCTGGGGCGCGGAATGCCCTAGCCAAAACGTAGCGCCTCGCCGCCTACTGGCGGCGAGGCGCTAACAGCCATGTTAGGCGAAGCGCGCTTTGCTTTTTAATATCTACTTTTTTCTTCACCATTTTTGCAGAACCTGTTAATACTTTTACTTCAGAAATAGATTCAATTGCTAAATTAATTGCTGTTAGCCGGGCATGCCCCCTCCAATGCCGCCATTTTTTCTTTGTTTTCATACGGAGCCATAATTATCAAAGGATCGAATGAATTGCCGTTTCTAATATACCCGGAAAGTTCTAAAAAATTATCGTTTTTAACGCCGGACATTTCTATATTAGAGTTGTTCAATAACCAACCGGGTTGTTGAACAAGTCCATTATTTTTAATCTCTTGGGGTTTAATTCTCCGCCCTTTAGGGCGGTTAAATTTTCATCAAAGAAAGATAGACTGGAGGGATGAGAGAATTTATACACAAAGCGCACAATGTTTCAGTAATA
>JAIROG010000081.1 GCA_031257675.1 Treponema sp.
TGGGCCCGTGGATAGTATGCGAGTACGGCGGGATTAGCGGAATCCGCCGGTCAAAGTGAGATTATAGCGGTGAACGAGACGCGCGCGCTCAAGATGATTGCGCCTGCGGGACTGACCGCCGCCGCTTCAACGCCGTAGACATAGAGCCGCAACGCGGCAGATTCCCCCGGCTGTTACTATATGGAACGACCGCGCCGAAGGGCGACACTCGGGGATATTCTGTGTTTTGAACATGAACGGGCTATAAACAATGACTGCATGGTCCGGTTTGAGCGCCGCCTGTTTCAGATACTCAAGACCAACAAGCCGTCGCCCCGCGCCCGGGATAAAGCGACGGTTTGTATCTGACTTGATGGAAGCTGTGCTACGGAAACAGGGGATATTTCTACCGCTCGTTGACACAAGATTTTATAGACTCTTGACAAATTCTGACTTTTATGGTCTAATCTACTAAAGTAGAGATTATTTTATTCTAGAGAAAAAACGTCTATGTTAGATGAGAAGGTTAAAGGGTCTTATAAATCTTAACAGATGTTTTCATACGAGTTTAATAATCTAGGTTTTTGAAAGTTTGTAAAATGCATGTAAATTTTGTATAGTTAGAGGCTTTTCCAAAACTTCAGTCTTTGGGAAAGCTTTGTTAGTTAGTTAGATTGTTATTTTGAAGGAGTGGTTATATGGTTGAATACATGGATAATGTTGTTGAAGCGTTTAAAGAAAATAAGCTATGCGCCGATGTAAAGACTAGGATTAATAAGAATGAAAGTGTTGGTGTAAATGAGATTGTTTTGCAATCTTTAGATTCTTCTTTAGAAAGTGTAAAGAAAGATGGCGTTAATCTTAGGTATATTGTGGAGCAACTTCCTGAAATTTGTCTAGAAGCAGTTAAACAGGATGCTTGGTCTCTTAAGTATGTTCGTAATCAAACCCCCGAAATCTGTTTGCAAGCAGTTAAACAAGACGGCCTTGTTCTTCAATTTGTTCGTGATCAAACCCCCGAAATCTGTTTGCAAGCAGTTAAACAAGATAATCGCGCTCTTAAGTATGTTCATCATCAGCTTCCCGAAATTTGTATAGAAGCGCTTAAACAGGACGGATTTAATCTTTTGTCTGTTCGCAATCAAACTCCAGAAATCTGCCTAGAAGCTGTAAGACAGAATGGTCTCGCTCTTCAATATGTACAAAGTCAAACTCCAGAAATCTGCTTAAAAGCTGTAAGACAGAATGGTCTCGCTCTTCAATATGTACAAAGTCAAACTCCAGAAATCTGCCTAGAAGCTGTAAGACAGAATGGGTTTGCTCTTCAATATGTACAAAGTCAAACTCCAGAAATCTGCCTGAAAGCGATCAAACAGGAGATTAATAGTTTTCGGTATATTAGGGTTGTAGATAGGAACATTTTTGATGTATTGATGAGTAAATGACAAAGGAGATCTTGCAGTCTCATAGTGTCTTGTAAAGAGGATGGTATAATTATGGGGGAGGAAAATTTGTTTAGGTTTAATTATAGAAGCTCTTAGGTTAGACTTGACAATCCTAATTTTTATCAACTCTTTTCCACGACCTCTCTGTACGCGTGACGGCGCATTGGGGATGCATAAAGAAGAAAATATGCGGCTCTGATCGATGATCCATCCGGCAGGCAAAAGATGTTTGCCTTGCTGAATCTGCCATTCTGCACAGTTGATGAACAAACCGCGCGACAATGTGGTAAAGATCTTGCGCCGCTTGTACAGCGGCGAGCGGATCAGTTCAAGCGGCATACGGCGGCGCCGCGCGCAGGAGATTGGGAAAAGACGCGGACTTTTTGGGAAGAGTATAGTGGACTTGTTTAACAACTCGGTTAGTTGTTAAACAAGCCCCGCAGTTTTTCAGGCCAAAGCCTTACAAAACTGCATTTTTTAGCGGAAGTCGTTTAGAAACTTCAGTTTCTAAACGACTCTAGTATTAAACCGCATCATAATTCCCTACAGTTTTGAATTACCGCGAGGCTTTCGCAATGGACTCTGTTAGAAATTAGTGATGCCAACCCCTTATAAAACCAGCGGAAATCTCCTCTTTGAACAATGATGCATCAACGCCACTTACCACGAAGTTCTTTGTTTGTTTGTGGCAGAAATGTAGCCATAGTACGCTATGAATTGAGCCGCAACCACAGAGCCACAGCCAGCTATGTAGTCACGGGAACCCAAGCTGTTGTTTATGTTTTGATAGTAGTCGACATAGTTATTATATGGCGCGTTTTGTCCCCATTGGGTTTCGATTAGCCTGTCAACCACTTTGCGAAAATCAGAGATGCCATTGCCAGTCGCCGTGTACCCGTCGCCGACAACGCCCCGGTGAGGCGTAAGAGTTCGCGCTGTATTGGAATCAACTTTATCGAGCTTCTCAAGCGCCGCTTCAATTTCAGAATCGGATATACTTTTGCGCCCGGTTATTGTATTTTCTATGTTAAGAAGGCTGTCGCCATATCTTGAATATCCTCAATGCTGACATTATGCGTTGGCGCAACTTTGAGTATTGCAAGCCGCTCACGCCAGCTGAAATTATCATCATTCAAAAGAAGCGGTGGCATAACCCGGGATCACCGGTAGAGCATGAAAAGCATCGAGACTGAGCGGCACGCCGCACCAACGCCAAAACTATAAACCGCCCCTAAACAAATTATAGACTCATTATACCGGCTTATCCAAAGGCGTCAACTCCTATTTTTTGTTTTCGACGCTCACCGTACGCCGCCTCGCATCCGCGCCTTCACTTGCCGTTTTTTCAAAAAAAGAGTATACTATTAGAAATGATCGAAACAGTGAAGATGATTGGCATAAAGGAGAATCACAGTGGGCAACGATATAGCGCCGTATGAGTCGGCGAGCAGTTTGTCGAAAAGAGGCGTCGCCGCAATAGGGTGCATTGCCGGCGGCATAGGGTTGTTTATATTGGGAAGTCTGTCGCCGGTTGCGGGTATTGTCGCCGGGGCTATTGCCGGCGTGGTGGGGATATGCGCGTTGAGTTCAAAAGACCCCGCTGACAAGACGCCGGGCATGATTGTAACAGGAGCGGGGGCTTTAACTATAGTGTCAAAGTTGCCGTTTATCGGATTCTTGGCAAAACCTTTCTTTGGATTGGGAGCGATCATCTTGCTGGGCGTGGGCGTCTGGAATGGCTTCAAATTCTTCAAAGGGTTAAAAGCCAGATCGTAAGAGCGCGTTGAAGTACTTTTTTGAAACCTACGGTTGTCAAATGAATACGGCGGAATCCGCCGCCCTTGCGGTGACGCTGAAAGAGCGCGGCTGGGAGGCTGCGGACACCGCTGAGGCTGCGGAGCTTGTGCTGATAAACACGTGTTCGGTGCGCGCCACCGCCGAACAGCGAGTTTTTGGACGCCTCGCCCTCTACACCGCGAAAAAAAAACAGCGTCCAGCCGGATTCACGTTGGTAGTCACGGGGTGCATGGCATCCCGCTTGGGAGAATCGCTTAAAGAAAAAGCGCCGGCTGTGGATTATGTTATGGCTGCGGACGCGCGATCAACCTTCCCGTTGATTCTGGAGACAGTTGAAAAAGGCGTGGCGTGGGACGCATCCATCATTTGCAGTGAAAAGCCGGCGTTTTCTTTTTCCGCGTTTCATGCGGAAGCGGGCGGTGTCCGCAGTTTCGTCCCCATCATGCACGGGTGTGACAATTTCTGTGCGTACTGCATCGTTCCATATGTGCGCGGCAAGGAAATCTCCCGCGACCCCGTTTCGATTCTTGCGGAAATTCGGCTGTTGGCGGAGAAGGGCGTACGGGAAATCACTCTCTTGGGGCAAAACGTCAACTCGTATCTTTGGGAAGATCACGAGAAAAGACAAAAAATTGATTTTCCCGCATTGCTTGAGATGGTCGCCGATGAGATGGAAAAGACAGACGGAAAGCTCCGGTGGGCGCGGTTTTTGTCGAGCCACCCAAAAGACCTTTCCTCAAAGGCGATAAAGGTTATGGCTGAGCGCCGCGTGTATTGCAGGCACCTGCACCTGTGCGTACAGCACGGATCCAATGCGACGCTTGCCGCCATGAACCGCAAATACACGCGAGAGCGGTACCTTGATCTGGTTGCGGAACTGCGGGAAGCGATGCCCGGCATAAGCCTTTCGACGGATCTGCTCATCGGCTTTCCCGGTGAAACGGAAAAAAACGTTGAGGAAACGCTTGCCCTTATGGAACAGGTGAAATTTCTTTATTCGTATATGTACCATTACAATCCACGGGAAGGAACCGCGGCGTACGCGTTGCCGGATCGCGTTCCCGATACAATAAAACAAAAACGGCTTGCAAAGGTTATTGCGTTACAGAAACAACATACGGTAGAATTACTTGATGCGCGTGTCGGCGCAAAAGCGACCGTTTTAATAGAAGGCGTATCCCGCAAAAGCAAGGACGAGCTTATATGCCGCACCGGGCGGGATGAGATGGTCGTAGCGCCCGGCGATTCTTCGCTTATAGGGGAATTCGCCGAGGTGACGCTTTCTTTATTACAGGGAAATACATTTCGGGCAAAGGAGGCGCGGATTCTGATCCGCTGAAAGACATATGTGGCGATTAATAGGCATAGTAATTGTGCTGTTGATCTATTTGATCTTTATCATTCTCAATCAGGATACAAGGGCCGTTGTGTCTCTTGGTTTTACGAGCTTTGAAGGCATACATACGTATATCATCACCTTTTTCGCTTTCGGGTCCGGCGTTATAACAGCGGAAATTTTCTCCGTCATCGCCCGTCTTAAAAGGCGCAAAAAGCGAAAGAATTTAAAGTCCGCTGAAATGGCGGCGAACGTGGGAGCCGCATCCATTGCCGCGGCGGAAAAAAATATTGATATTGGCAAAAAAGAGTAATACTGATGAAAAAAGACGCCTGTTTCGGATGGCGTGGAGTCTGCGGACTCCATATCGGCATTTCGATTCTGCGGTACAGCGTCGTGAAGGTGTTTTCATCTCTATTTTTGCTTTTTTTTGTACGGCACGGCTTTACGGAAAGCATGGAAGTCGCGGCGCTGCGGTTTGAAAAAATCGCGGCGTCATCATCTTCAGGACGCGAACGCAAGGCGGCTTACACCCAAATGGCGCGGTTGTTCTATCTTGCGGGCGACATGGAACGGGCTGCGGTCGCGTGGCAAAACGCCGCTTTGAGCGACAAAAACAACCGCGACGACGCGGCGTTGATCGAGGCGGCCGTCTGTTTTATCGCTATGGGCGCATTCGATGCGGCAAGCGCAAATGTCAGAATGGCGCTTGTGTCCGGAAAAAGTCCGGCGGTCCTCCCCAAGGCGCGTTATCTTGCCGCGACGATTGAGGCCTTCCGCAGTTTTGACATTGCGCCGCTTATCGCCTTGCTCCCCGATCCCGCCTATGAACGGTACAAACCCTCCATCTATTATATAGCATGGAGAATAAGCGGAGACAGCGAGTACAGAACAACATTATTTTCCGAATACCCGAACAGCCCCGAAACGCTCGCCATCAAAGATGGAAAAACGGTGAGCG
Organism: Treponema sp.; assembly: GCA_031257675.1. Taxonomy (GTDB): domain Bacteria; phylum Spirochaetota; class Spirochaetia; order Treponematales; family Breznakiellaceae; genus JAIRKH01. Next base: position 5,519 of record JAIROG010000081.1, read on the forward strand.
CTTTTCCGTCCGTCTTCTGGCAGTTCCTGCCCTCCGGCGCTCAAGAAGCGCCTCTTTCATCTCAAACCGCCACGCTTCAGACCGGAATGTTCAGTGTGAAAAAAAATGCCGCAGATCTTGCAAAGAAACTCACGGTTGCGGGCTTTGAGTCCGAAATCGGCAAGAAGACGGTGAATGGCCGGACATATTGGGTTGTATTGACCCCGGGCGGAGAAAACACCGCCATGAGCCTCGCCCGCTTGAAAGCGGCTGGTTTTGACGCTTTTCCGGTGAAGTAGGCGCCGTATACCGCCATATTTTTCTAATCGGCATACCGGTATTTTTTAGAGCCATGAAAATGACAATTGCCTATAGAAAAAAATAATGCGGCTGGAGCAACAGCGTGGGAATGGAGCGTTCTTCTTAGCAGTACGCCCACTTACAGTTATTAATAAAATCCGCATCGTTTTTTATTTCCTTATGGCAAATGCGCCGCCTCTTGGGTCGGTTAAAGAAGGATGCGGGAAATGATATAAAGAGGGAATGTCCGCATAAAGCGCGTAAAGCGCGCCCTGCGAAACGCCGGGTGGCGGTCGCCGCGGAAGAAGCGGATAAAACATTGAGAGAAGCGTGTGAAGA
>JAIROG010000088.1 GCA_031257675.1 Treponema sp.
ATATCTTGAAAATTACCGGAAATTGAAGCGGTTTCCGTCATTTTCCGCCCTGTTGGCAGTGAGGCGTTCAGAAAATTTTTTGTACCGGACGGCTTGAGAATTTACCACTCTCAAGTTAACAAGATCGGCGGTAAAAACAAGAAATCTTGTAACTACTGATATACATTATACTGGCGGCAAAAAAATCGCAAAATCTCCTCTGCGTTATCCCGGCGGCAAGAGCCGCGCCGCCTCATATATAATCAACAACTACATTAAAACGCCGAAAACTGTCTGCTCACCGTTCGTCGGCGGCGGCTCTATTGAACTTGAATTAGCAAGCAGAGGAACGCGGGTCTTTTGTTATGATAATTTTAAGCCGCTTGTAGTATTTTGGCAGGAATTATTAAAGGACCCTATCACGTTGGCGGACAGAGTTGAAGAATGTTATTATATGCTATCGCCTACAATGTTTTATAATCTGCAAAAGTCTTTTTGCTCAATTAAGGACAGAATTGAATGCGCGGCGTATTTTTATGCAATAAATCGATCCTCATTTTCTGGCGCTACATTGTCTGGCGGAATGTCGCCTGGGCATCCGCGTTTTACAATAAGCAGTATACAGCGGTTAAGGGATTTTAAAATTGAAAACTTTACTGTTGCATTGATGGACTTTACAAAAAGCATTCCTAAACATAAAGACGATTTTTTATATTGCGATCCGCCCTATTTAATTGAGCAAAAATTGTATGGCGTTAGAGGCGATAAACATATTGGATTTGACCACGAGTCGCTTTCTGAATTGCTAAAAGCAAGAGATAGATGGGCGCTGTCCTATAACGATAGTCCTGAAATACGTAGAATGTATCATAATTACCCAATGGTGAAACCTGAATGGACTTACGGAATGGGTAACAGCAAAAAATCTAACGAGCTTATCATTTTGAGTCAGGACTTTAGGTAGTCCCTAAAAGGAAAAATTATGAGCGCTTCATCAGGTTCACAAACAAAAAATGGCAAATCTTTTGAATATGCCATTGCGAAGTCCTTTGAAGAAATTACTGGAGCTGTATTGATTGAAAATGAAGCTTACACACGAGCAAAGGCCTGTTTTGAAGCGCAGACTGCAAAAAGGCAAACTTTGCTTGAGCGCGCTGGAGCGGAAATGTCTATGTTTTTACAAGCGCACGATTCAAATACTTTAACAAGCGCGCATATTTCTTTGCAGGAAGATTCTATAGGGATATCTGGCGATGTACGTGATGTTATTATTAGCGTCCAAAGCGGTGAAATTGGAATATCCGCAAAAGTCAATCATGCCGCTGTTAAACATTCAAGATTATCAGCCAAACTTGATTTTGGACAAAAATGGACCGGCTGTCCCTGTAGTAAACAATGGACTTGTTCAACAACCCGGTTGGTTGTCTCACAAGTCTCGCGGATTTGGCGGGTTTTTTGCAAAAATCCGCCAAATCCGCCGTTTTTTAGCGGAAGTTGTTCAATAACTTCAGTTATTGAACAACTCTAATATTTTGATTCGATTAAACCTTCATTTTCCTATCTTAAAAAATTAGAAAGTGAAGGTAAAACCTTCAATCAAATTGAAAGAAAAGATGATGGCATCTACTTGCCTGTTTTGACGGCGTTTCATGACGAATTAGACAGGCTTTTCAAGGAACATGGAAGCGTTTTTGTAGAAAATCTTTTTAAATATCTGCTTGGTAGATATGATTTTTATAAAGTCGAATTGCAAATAAGACAAAAAGAAGTTTCTGTTCAATGTGTAAATTTGTACGGTACGCTTGGCTATGGGAAAAAATGGAAAATCCCGGATAGAATAGAAAATATTTTTCGTGTCACTGGCTCCACAAATACATTAGTAGTTCAATTCAATAAGGGATGGCAAATTTCGTTTCGACTTCACAGTGCGAGCGGAAAGGTTGAGTCATCACTTAAATTCGATATTAATTTAATTGCGAGTCCAACGTATGTTGAAAAACATTCAATTCCATTAAATGAACTGCCCCTGAAAGGCGGGGCAGACCCTGCTACGGAATAAATGTCTTCCTGCGCCGCCTCCGCCGCGCCCAACCCAATCGCCTTCCCCTCCAACAACCGCGACGCCCTTCGCGCCCGACCTTCCGGCGCTTCTCCGCGTCAGAGGTCCGCCGTCTTCCCTCCGGCCTCCCTGTGATGCTTGACGGGACGGGCGGCGCGCCCCTCTCTTTTTCCCGCTTAAAACCGCATCCAACCTTTCGACCGTATGCTGTCCGCTTGCGTCGCATACGGCCGCCGCGCTGACTCCGCCCGCCCTCGCTTTCCGCCCGGCCCTTGTTCGCGTCTTTTGATCCATCCTTCCTTTGAATGAGTTGTATTATATCAATGCGTCTTCTAGAACTATATGCCGGGACATGGAAATTGGCTATGCTGGAATCCCGCTTTTTTCCCACGCCGGGACCCAATGGAGGGGGATTGTCGAGGATTGCAAAATAGAAAAAAGGGGTTCACTATCAGTGATATAATCGACATGGCGACCGCGCTTCAAGGCGCGCAATCCGTTTATAACGATAAGGACATAGCGGCAGCCATTGCAAAAATAAAAGGACTGTTTACAGAAGAAGAATTTCATGTCATTGAAACAAAAGCCAACAAATAACCGTTGACCACAGGCCGCGGTTTGGATGAGCTATTTTCTCAATGCGCCCTGTTTAAATTTATTTTGTGTGTGAGTAGGGAGGATTGCCGCCGGAGGACAACCAAATGTTACATGTATGTATTTTTGCTTCGTAACTTTCGGCAATGCCTCATTTTTTTTGAAGCCGCTGTCCCTATTCGCTCATCAAATGAAATTACCACGCAATTTTCAGGATAGAAAAATTTGTTCGTCAAATCAGACATATTCATTTATCCTTTGATTTTTTCTCGTATTTGTTCGGCGAAGCTCTTGCCGCCTTTCCTGATTGTGGCAAGCATAAAGAATCTCCGCCGCAGAGCCGCAGGGTATTGAAGATTTCTCTTTGAAATCTTTCGTATGCGGGGAAATCCCCCGTACCGCCAGTTTTAACCGCCCCAAGTGGCCGGGTATTAAACCGCAAAGGAATAAACAGGGCTTTGCCTTTTGCAAGTTTTGCCCATATTTCGCCGATGTTCGATCTTTCTTGGGCGTCGTCATTGGAAACAAGGGTTTCTCCCTTGTATTCCACAACCAGTATACGGCTGTCGCAAAGCTGCGCCAGAAAATCGGGATAAAACCAGCAGGCAGACGTGGGAAGTTTGAATAAAAAGGGCTGCCTGTCAACATTGCGGAGCCTGAATGTAATTTCCGGCTCCTCGTCTATCGCTTTCGCCTCATTCAAGCTCCTCATTGTTTAAGCAATCGGGAACTTTGTCGTTCCCCAAATAATGTTTTTTGAGCTTGTATGCGCCGCGGTACATTGGCAAATGGCCGTACATTCCGGCAAATTATTGCCATGAAATTTGGTCAACGGTTTTCAATGAAATTTGCCAAAATATTTGCATCCATTCCGTATACTCTCCCCTATCCTCTTTTGACATTCTTTGTGGATACGCCATAACCTGCCGGCACAATGTCTTTTTGACGCATCCAGTCAAGCGCGGCAAGCCAGCGGTCACGTTCAATACGCTCCTTGCTTTCATGCCAATTAGTCAAAACCTCATCGACAATTTGGCCATCGGTGGGATTTTTGCCGTTGATAATGAAATCGTTCCAGGCTCCGTAAAGTGTGGCGATGATTTCGCATTGGATGGTACGGGCTGTTTTAAACAACCGGATCAATTTGTCTACAACACTTTTTTGCTGTTCGTTAAGGTTTGCGTTAATATATTTTTGTATGCGTCCACTTTCGGCAAGCGGGTGTAGGCGCGGCTTTCACCTGTTGTTTTCTGCCGTTGAAACCACTGATTCTTTTGCAGTCGCCTCTCAATCGCGTATAACGCTTGCGCGTTATACGGTCCCGCTGCCGCGCGGTGAAATTCGCTTTGCAAAGGCAACTGAGCGCAATGCTCACTAAGAAACAGCAGTTTTTCAAACTTTACGCGCCCCGCGGCCGGCTCATTACAAATACTATCCAAAATATATGCCGAAAGCGTCAGGCGCTTGAATACAGTGACTCAACGTGTTTTCGCGCCGCTGGCGGTAGGAACAGCAGGCGTTTTTACTTCGGTTACGGCGGCTTCCCCCGTCGCAACCGTAACCTGCCCGTTCATCAGGAGCGGGATAAGAAAATCGCGGATCTCAGCAAGCTCGAAATTCTGATTGATATTAGACGCTATCATCTCCCAATATCGTGACACTTGATTATTGAAGGCAAGCGCAATCTTTTGATCATAGGCAACCGTATACCCCATAAGTTCACCGGCGTTTATTGTTGGCATTCGCGTGCCATTACCGCGACTACGGGTATCCGCATACTGGAACAACCCATTTCCAGTGAGAGTACATAGCGCAAATGAGTAGTCTTGCTTATCTTTGCAGCGAAGATTGATTATCGTGCCATTTGCTACACCGTCAAAAGTTGAAAAACCCGCCTTTCGCAAGTACGGACGAATAGAGCCAAACAGCAAGTCATACTTACTCAGCCTGAAACGATTTGAGTTGAAATCTTTTGCATTGCCACGCTGATTCAGGCACATCGTATTTCCGGGCATAATTGAAAGGTCGAGACCAAGCAATCCGGTTTTATCCATACCATCAGGTAACGGCCGCTTGTTCTCCTCCACAATTTCGTTGAACGCAACTGCCTGCCACCCTTTCGGCATCTCGCGCTTCAACCGCTCGTTATAAACCATTTTGCCGCCGCCAGCGCGGTACGGCTTGCCTTCGGCGTTGGGGAAGTCGAATTGCGCAAACCAGTAGTCATAGAGCAGCTTTGCCGCTTTCTCCAACTCGGCGTTGATGGCGTTGTTGAGTTTTATTTTTTGTTCAATCGAATACAAAAAATCTCCAATTTTGACCTGCTGTTTATACTCAGGTAAATACAGATTTAATAAGGCGAAAATTTCCTCATTGAAACTTGAGCGCAATGTCATAATCGAATGATTGGTTACTGACTGCCTAAATAAGTGTCCTCGAAGATAAAAACCGAGATATTTGTGATAGGCGATTCCCGTCGCTTTAGGACGCAAGCGTTTAGTGAAACCACTAAATGTAGCGCAAGGATAGTCTTTTAATGCGACACAGCTCATTGCAAGATCATCAATAGTTTCGCTCGTTCTAGTTAGAAAAATATCCCCCTTTTTTACGGAATATGTTTCCTGCTCTGATTTTGAAGCGTCCATTAAATCAGGCAATACTTCCGGTAAAAAATAGTTGTTGAAAACTGTACTAAATGACACAAAGGGGCTGCCATGCCCGGCTTGCGCCTTCGTTGTAGAAATGCCTGACGCAATATCATATAGTGTGGAAAAGCTGTGTTTATTAATCTTATTCAATTTTCAGCCCTTTCATGCCATTCTTTATTACTGTTCCAAGCGCATTAGATTTTCTGAACATTTCTGACAAGCGTTCTGAAAAACCCTGCATCTTAACTTCAAATTCATCTGCTGTTATAGGCGCATATTCGATTTTGACATCGAAGTATGTACCCGGATTGAAAGAATAACCGCCATATTCCTTGATTTCTTCAAATGTCTTTACGGCGCTAAATCCGTTATCTGCTGTCGCTTCGTTGACCGCATCTATGATTTTCTGTTCATCTTCCTCTGACAGCAACGTCTTCTGGTTTTTCCCGTCCTTGATTTTCGTTCCAAGGCCGGAAGCGTCGACAAGCGCCGCCTTTCCCGTCTTGTTTGTCTTGTCGATAAAAACAATCGACACGTTCGTGCCGGTTCTGGCAAAGATGTTGCTCGGCATGGAAACCACGGCCCGCAGCCAGCCCTTGTCCACAAGGCGCATACGGATTTTATTGGCTATGCTCGCAGCTTTGCCTTTCCCCTCGGTTAAAAAGCCCGTCGGCACAACCACGGCGGCTTTGCCCTTGTCATTAAGGGACGAAATGATGTGTTGAATAAACAGGAGATAAATCGCCATTTTGTCTTTATCTTTGTTTGGGATCTTTGGCACGCCCGCGAAGAAGCGGGCGCAGAGCTTTTTCGTTTCCTCGCTTTCGTTCTCCTGCACGGTCTTGCGGGAAGCGTCCACGCTGTCGCGCCAGTCGGAAAAATCCAGTTTGAACGGCGGATTGCTGACAATGTAATCGAAGCCCTTTGACGTAGTATTCTGCCTTATATGGTATGGCTCGGTCATCGTGTTGCCCTGCGCCACGTTTGGCAGAGAGTGGGCAAGGTTGTTCAGGATAAGGTTCAGGCGCAGGAGCGCGCTTGATTTCTGGCTGATGTCCTGCGAATAGATGGCACACCTGTCCTCGCCGATTTTGTGGGCAAGGCTCATGAGAAGCGAACCCGTCCCCGCGCCGGGGTCGTAACAGAGAACGTTGGATACCTTGCCGGTCACCAGTATTTCGGACATAATCCGCGCCACCGCGTGGGGCGTGTAATACTCAGCGTATTTTCCGCCGCCGTCCTTGTTGTAATCTTTGATAAGATATTCAAATATCGTGGCGAAGAAGTCATATTTCTCGCCGAAGATGCAGCCGGATTCGTTGAGGTTGCACTCAAACAGCTTGTTGATGATGGCGCGGCAAAAGCCGTCGCGCTTTGATTCCTCTGTCACATAGTTGCTGATACCGCCAAACAGCCGCATTTTTTCACCGCCGGCAGTTCCAACGGAAAAGATGCCGGCGTTGAGTGAGGACAGGCTTTTCATGGTGTCGTCAAACAACTTTGCGAACTGCGGGCGGTTCTGCGAGTTGTAAAGATTTGAAAGATAATGCTCGCGGTTAAGCCGCGCCGCGCTTGCGGGGAGCATAAGCAGAAGCATGTCGTAGTCCTCATCGGACATCGCTTTGAGTTTTTCCTCTGTCAGTTTTGCGTATTCTTTAATACGGCGCGCCTCATGGAAAAACTTGTCATTCATGAACTTGTACAAAAATACTTCGGTGATAATCTTGTACTCGTTGCCGTCGTTTCCCAAGCCATGATTGGCGCATACGGATTTGAGGTCATTCACAAGCTGTTTTGTTTTTGTTGTCAAACTGATGTTCATGCGTACGCCGTTCCTCTGTATTCTTTCATGTATTCGCCGGCAATCAGATCGTTTATCCGCCGCGCGGTCGCAACGTCCAGCTTCAACTCATTACTGCTAAAGCCCGGTATTACAAGCCTTTGCACTTCCTGTGAGAAATAAGGCTCATTATTCAAGACCGCCTTTTGACGCGGGAGGGCGGCAACTTCGTCATTGCCGGAAAATTCGCCTGTTTAATCAAATGCGCTCCCCTTCCGCGTTCTTGATATAAGCTCCGGATAGAACTCATCATACTATAGAATGGCGGAAGATCAAAGGGTCGCAGTGAGAAAATCAGCAATTTTACTTTTAAATCTTGGCGCATCCCTCCGCAAGCCGTGTGTGGGGTGGAGTTTAGGGGCGCAAGCCCCCCTAGGAGAGGGGACAAGCCGTTTGCGGCTCGCCGCTGTCAGGCGCGCCTGTGGCGCACTGAACACGCGGGTAGATGCAACGGGGCTGTAGCGGGGGGCGACAACGAAGTTGCCGCTATATCCCCCGCCTCATAAAAGTAACATTGCCGGGCGTAAGGACACGCTCCTTGCCGTTGAGCCGCTGCCGCAAATCAAACATATTATAGAGGCTTTCCCAAAACTGACCGAGTTTTGGGAAAGCCTCTATTTACCCCTCGATTTTTTCTCTTATTTGTTCGGCAAGGCTCTTGCCTCCTTTCCTGATTGTGGCAAGCATAAACAGAGCTTTGCCTTTTGCGAGTTTTGCCCATATTTCGCCGATGTTGGCTTTTTCTTTGGTGTCGTCATTGGAAACAAGGTTTTCGCCTTTGTATTCCACAACCAGCATACGGCCGTCGCAAAGCCGCGCCAGAAAATCAGGATAAAACCAGTCGGTAGACGTTGGAAGCCTGAATGAAAGGGGCTGCCGGTCAACATTGCGGAGCCAGAATTCAACTTCCGGCTCCTCGTCTATCGCTTTCGCGCATTCAAGCTCTTCATTGTTGAAATCATCGGGAATTTTAGCGTTTCCCAAATAATGTTTTTTAAATTTGTACGCGCCGCGGTACATTGGCAAATGGTCATACATTCCGGCGCTAAAAGAAAAGCCCGTTTTGAAGTCCAGAGTCTTGCGCGCTTCCCTTTCAAACAGGGAAAAAGATGTATTTTTTGCCTGTTGGCGGGCGGCGGCAATTTTTGAAAGTAGCTTATTCAAGAGGGCGTATTTCGCCGGCATGAGACTGGCAAGGGGCAGTTTGCGGGCGTCCGTTAAGTATTCAACGGTACGGCGCAGCCATTCCAGCATTTGGGACTGCGGTATATCCTCTTGTTTTAGGCGCTTGTCAAGCCAATAGCAGAGGCTGGCAGGCGTCCATATTTCAACGTCGGAAAGGCCGGGCAGGAACCGGTCTTTTTCGGCGGCGGTGTACTGGAGGCGGTTTCCGTCTATATCAAGAACAAAACCTTTTCCACTTTCGCTGATATTGAATTCCTTTTCAGTCAGGCGGGGTTCAGCATATTCGCCGATGTTCCAATCAAACGTTTCAAAAATGGCATCGGGGTCCGCAAACAAGAATTCTCCTTGAACTTCAAACATCAGGCGCGGGGCAGTGAAGTCCACGCCCTTTGAAGCGGGAGAGGGAATGGTATCGCCCTTCCTGTAGTTTTCAAATTTCCAGATTACATCGGCAACTTCTTTGAGGGGTAATTTTTCACAGAGTTTCTTTATATCCTCATCCGTTGTTTCCGGCGTGAAGAACAGCGTGTCTTTTTTATCAAACACTATGCTTGCCGGAATATCGGCTGGGTTTAACGCGCCTTTTGTTTGATACTGGTTGAAGGGCGTATTCCAGTTGGGGTCAAGGTCAGGGAGCTGGGGATGTTCCATCCCTCGCTGTTCCTGCTGAACGGCCGCTTGGGCTTCGCCGCCATCAAAGCCCTTGTTAATCAGTTTTTCGGTAAGAGCGGCGGCGGCTTCGCCAAAATGCGGGGAAACCACATAGGCATACGCCTTGTTCAAGGCGGGGTTTTTGCGGGTCCGGGCGTAGGGCATACGCATAACCCGTCCCAACAATTGCTCTACCGAAGCGTCGCTTTTTACGTTAGCCAGTGAGCAGAGGATATATGCAAAACTGCAATCCCAGCCTTCTTTCAAGGCTTCTACCGTGATGATATAACGGGCAGGCTCGTTAGGGTTGAACAGGTCAACGCCGTCCAATTCTTTTTGTTCGCCGGTGGCCGTTTTTATCTGGTTTTCCGGTATATTCGATGTTTCAAGGAGATAATTCTTTAATACTTCGACCGTCACCTCTTTATCTTTGCTCCGGGCCTGAAACAGCAATATGGGGCGGATATACTCATGTTCCCCGGCGGATTCTTTTTCGAGTTCCGCCCTGCGCTGTACGGCTTCATCAACCGCTGTTTCCCAGCCTGAATGTTCCACCAGAGCAATGGGAAGCTTTATCATTTCTTCTTCTTTCAATTCCGATGCCTTGACGTTGTACAAGGTGTTGTTATTGGGCC
>JAIROG010000077.1 GCA_031257675.1 Treponema sp.
CAATAGACGATTGCGTTTCAGGATCGGACGGAAAACATAAGAAAGAAACGGCTTCCCTTATTTCTGAGAACTTTCAGTTGTTCACCGGTGTTTTTACACCGGCCGCTTGATGATATTTCCATGCCTAAAGCAGTATAAAACCGTATTCCTTTGGGTTCACCGGGCTTGCGTCCGGGCTTCTTCGGCGCGGTCGCGGCGGTCGCGGCAGCCCGCATCGCGGGGGTGATACTGTCCGGGGATAGGTCCCCTTTCCGCTTGTTTTCCATGTTAAACATCCTGTATGTCGCGGGCAAGGCGACGAAGTACGATCAGCGTTTCCCTTTATGCGCTGGTTATTTACTGAATAGCCAAGTTCGCGTCCTGGGCGGTTCTGAAACACGGGTCAACGGGAATTTCGTAAAACGTGAACACGCCGCCGACTGCTTTCATTTTCTCGATGTTGGCCGCGTGGAGTTTGATTCTCCCGTCAATACCGTTGATGATGATGCGGGTAAAATAGGGCTTATCGGTCTCTTCGTCTTCCCGTAACTTCTTGAGATGGTCGGCGAAAATCTCAAGCCCGGAAACCACGAAGGCGTCAGGCATCACGGGAATTATCACTTCATCGGCGGCGATAAGAGCGGCGCGTTCAAGCGGGACAAAGTCCGGGTGCGTATCAATAAGGCAAAAACGGTAGCCCAGGTCGGCGGCTTCCCGGACTATTTTCCTCATGCAGTTGCGCTTCTGTCCGGACTGGTTCCGCGAAGACTTTTAACTCTCCTCCCAGTCCGAAGCTGGGGACTATGTACAGTCCGGGCCAACGGGTTTTAGCTATGGCTTGCTCGATGGTCTTTTTCTCAAAGAGTACGTCCGCCAGTTCTGCGGCAAGGGCGGCTGAGAGGCTGCTTTTGCCGACTCCTCCTTTCATGTTGGAAACCGCCAGTGTTTTCATATCGGTTCTTCTCCTTTGTGTATTATGCCATACACAATCTTTAGCATATATATAGAACCGTTAAACTGTTTTGCCAAATCCCTGACGGACATGGCATGAATGAGAAAATTTTAGCCGATTGCGGCGGGGCATCCCTGATTCGATGTTCGTCGCCGTCTTGCAATGATCCTACATGGCGGCGGCGCTGATAGATTTTGCCAAACGCCGCCGCTTCACCATGTTTTTTGTGTGCAAATCTTCAACGCATGAGCGCCGTCTTGCCCGATCCGTTCACGGTGGGAAAAATGTGTGAAATGGCTCGCAGTGAAAAGAGCGGCGCGCGCAATGAGGCGCCCGCTCAAAAACCCGCGATCTTCTTGCCGAAAAGCATGTTTTGATAGCAACGGAGGCAACCCGGAAACATGCCGCCTTCGCTTTCGTGAATCGCTTTTCTGAAACGGTTCGCCCGATCTCCATTGTATATCTCGGTGAACGATTGAGTTTTTATGTTGCCAAGAATATAGTCGGGGTAATCCGCGCAAAAGTGAATGTCCCCATTGTAGTTGATGTTCGTTTGGCACCACGGCACTATGCAGTGGTTGCGGACAGGCGTTTCCAAATCCGCGTAATAGGTGTGCGTTTTCTTCGGGTTCAGCGCCGGCACCGTGATGATGGGATGCCCGTAATCGGCGTGATGCATTTTGTCCAGAATGGCGTGCAGTTTCTCACCGTCAATGTTGAGATTATAACCGGTATTATACGCGACGAGGCAATCAACATCCGTATTGAGTTTTTCTTTCATAACTTGTTTCTGCCGCGCAATTATAGCGTCGTTGGTGTACGTGCCGAGGTTGAAAATATGTACATCCAGTCCGAAAGAGCGGCTCGCTTCGGCAAGTTGATCGAGGAAAAGATAATTCATGTTCGTAACCGTAGTTACAATGCTCATAATCGGATACAATGAATTCTGCTTCTTTTTCTCACGGTTAATGGCGTCAAACCCCTGTACAACTTTTTGATACGAGCCTTTTCCCCTCATCGCGTCATTCGTCTCTTCAAAAGCGTCAAGCGATACAAAGATGGTGCTCCACCGGTCGCGGACTATCTGTTCCGCATACTCTTCGATAAACGTACCGTTGGTGTTTACACTCACATAGAGACCCTTGTCCACCATATACTTTGCAAGCGGCATGAGATCCGGATAGAGAAACGGCTCCCCTCCCCAAATATATATAACCGGAAAGCGCGGCGCTATCTCATCGACGATCTCTTTATAACGCTCAAACGGCACCAGCGTCTTGATTTCTTCGGCGATGCGCCCGTTTTTCATTTTGCCCTTGTCGCCCCACTGACCGCACATACGGCAACGCAGATTGCAAAGCGGCGTTATATTGAAATACACAAGCGCCAGATTTTTCATGTGGTCATAATGATAGTCGTGTTTTAGAAATATCCTCGTTTTACCAATTTTGGTAAACCCGTAGAACATTTTCGCTGAAAGACCCTTGAATTTCTTGAAAATCACAGGAACAACCGCTATATTTTTCTTCATGAAGATAGAGAATATCATGTTTTTGCGATATAATCAAGGGAGCGGACCCCAATGCGAAACGCGGGCTGCGAGGCGAGGCGAATGAAACCTGCGGCGCCTCCCGCGAGGAACCAATGAACATATGAAGCCGCAATTCGCCAAGTTCAAATGGAGCGCCCGTCTTGAAATTCGGACGCCGCGCCCTTGTTTCGAGAGTTGTTCAATAACTGAAGTTATTGAACAACTTCCGCTAAAAACGGGCAGATTTGTGAGACAACCAAGCGGGTTGTTGAACAAGTCCGATCAAGATGCGCAAGGATTGCCGTGAAATACGGATGGATACAACGCGGCTTATAGTGGTATACTATGGATGATCGCATGAAAAATTGCCTTTGTTTTCGCGCGCTTGCGGCATCCGCCGCAACATTTTTTGGCGTTGCAGCGCGCATATCTACATAAGCCGCAAACGCTTAATGTATATGGAGAGCATGATGGACACAATTTCTATAAAAAATCCTTTCGATAATGCGCCTGTCTTCCACACGGAAGCGGTTTCCAGCGTCATGGACGCATCCCGCGAGCTTGCGGCGCAAGGCTTCCCGCACGGAACCGCGATCGTTGCTGACAGCCAAAGCGCGGGCAGGGGGAGGACGCCGGAGAGAGTGTGGCGTTCAGCGCCCGGCAACTTATATTGTACAATTTTGTTGCGGTACAATAGGTTTCAGGATATTCCCAAGCCGCTTACCCTGAAAGCGGGGCTTGCCGCCGCATCCGCTGTGGAAGACTTTATCACGAACATGCCGCATGGCGCCCGGCCAGCGGTGTTAGTGAAATGGCCCAACGACATTATGCTTTGCCCAAACGCGGCGGATCTCGCGTCAGCCGCATCTACAGGCGCGTCCGGGGCGAAGAAAGTCGCGGGCATCCTCAGCGAGAGCGACGGCAGCGCCGTGTTCACCGGCATTGGGATAAACGTGGCTCAAACCGAATTTCCGGAGGACTTGCGGAAAAAGGCGACCAGCATCGCGCTTGCCTGCGGCGTGACGCTGGAAAACAACGACCGGTTTCGGCTGCTTGAAAAGTTGCTTTGTTATCTGTACCGGGAATTGCGCCAAACGGACGATTCATGGAGGGAGCGGCTTTCCAGGCGACTCTACCTGAAAGACGCGCAGGCGCGTTTTATCGCGGGCAAAGCCGGTTCAAGCGAGGCGATTGAAGGAATCGTACGCGGCGTCGGCGAAGACGGATCCCTGTTGCTGTTAAGGAATGGAAATGGCGAAGTCGAAGCCTTTTTGACCGGCGAGTTGGACGTGTATCCACGCGAGCGACCCGCAGAGCCGCCTACCTGACATCTGCGTCCGCTTTCGATCCGAACAGTGCGGTTTCAAGGGCGGTTCGAGGATCGCCGCTCCCGCCCGCGCGCTTTATGGAGGCGGCCGCCGCGATAAAACGCCGAATATCTTTGCCGGAACGCTCGTAAAGAGACGCAAGGTAGTCCCCGCCGGAATAATATAGGCGGTATAGTTCCAGATAGGCGTTGTTTATGGTCATGGAAGAGAAAAAGCGATAATTTTCTCCCAGAAACCGCTGTTCATACTCCGCCTCAAACCGCTCTTGGGCGCGCGCTATGATTCGCTCCTTTTCCCTCAGTTTTTCCTCACGGGGAAGCGCCCCTTGGTAGAGCGCCTCCAGTTCGGCTGTGAGTCCGCGGATAAAAGCGACAAAAGCCGCATTGTCCGCGTTGTCGTCAAGCATGGCGCGGTATTCCGGCGAGGCGGCGCCGAATGTCTTTTCCATGTAGAGCCGCGCTCCTTCGCCGCCGACAAACTCAGCCAGTTCCTCGTTAAATTGGGACTGTCCGGCGAGGTACACCGTAGCGTGCAATTGCTCATGGATCAGGAGATCGGCCAGATGGCGCGTTGAATAGTCTTTCATGTACGAATAGAGGGGGTCTTTGAACCAGCCCAGAGCGCTGAAAGCGTCCACTCCCCGGATCCACACGTCCATCCCCTTTTTCTTGAGTTTTTCTCCTTCCGCGCGCGCATCTTCCGTGTTGAAAAAACCTTTATAAGGAACAGCGCCCACCAAAGGGAAACGCCATTCATAGGAGACGAAGGCGTCCGGCTGAGCGGCGGACACCACCGCCGCAAGGTAGCTGCGGTCAATGGATACGTAGGTTGTATAATTTTTGTTTTGCTTTAACCCCAGATATTCTTTGGAAAAGCGGCGGATGTCTTCCACTCGCTCCGCAAAACGGCGTTCTTCGGAATTTGCGGTCAGCTTTTCCAACGGAACCGCCTTTGAAAGATAGCCCAACAGGATAAAACCCTGCTTCAGAGTGTAACATCCCGAAAAGCACAGCAACACGACGAAAAGCGACGCAACCGCCGCCAGCATGGGCAAAACCAGCCATACAAAAGAAAGGTGGACTTTCATGCGGTACAGTATAGCGAAGGCGGAAGCTCTAGACTAGGGGCGCGATAGATTTTTTTCACTATTGCAAAAACAAACAGTTTGCGTTATTATTTTTATAAGGAAATTGAGAAAAAGTGATTCAGGTCTTATTTTTTTTACGATTTAGGACACAACTGCAAAAAACGCGGCAGGAGCGCCTCATAAACGTGGAAAGTGGAATCGTCAAAGCGTTTGAGGCGGCAAGCGGAACCGTTCACATCAAAGAGCGGCGCATCACCGCTTCCTTTGACGAAAAATCATTGGGAATATGGCTCAATATTATTAGCGTTCTGGAAATAGGGCGCGATTTGATGAAAAAAAACTGTCCTGTTCCTACCGGCTCCTATGCTTTTGTCGTTTGCAAGGATATTCCTGTCTTTGAAATGGAGAACGTCTGCCGGATGCTCGCTTCCCGGCACGGGGAAGGCGGCATATGGTGCGCATTGGGAATAAAGAAGGCGTTGAGCAGTTACTGCGTCTTTGAAAACGACAAATTTGCCGTACGCGCCGGAACAACGGGAGATTATGTACAGATAAAAAGCATTGAAGCCATTTCCCGCAGCGTCCGCAGATCCGCCAGCGCATTTCCCTTGAGTGATAAAATCGTACGCATCATCAAACAGGAGTCCGGTAAAAACATCGTCTTTTCCGGACCGGATTTTATTGGCAAACGGGAAGGCGTTTACCGTTTCTGCGCATTGGGAAGCGCCGCGCCGCCTCTGATTCTCCGCTTCCACTGCAACAGCGGCGTCATTGCCGCATTCGCCGATGCGTTAAGCCCCAAAATATACACGTTTTTAACCGCCGGCAATGATGATGCCGGCGACCTTCAGAAGCGGCTTGAACTTCTAGATGCGCTGAAAAAGCTCATCTTTCAGGAGCGCCTCCGCGATGAATGTTCGCCCTCGCTTGCCGGTATTATCAAGCGTTTTTTCCGGCTGCTGGTCGAAATGTATGTCGCGAAAGCGAAAAAAAAGCAAACGCGGCCTATAATCGCGCTTGAAAATCTGCATAACGCGGATGCATTGGCAAGGAATGTTTTTCTTGAGGCG
This sequence comes from Treponema sp., assembly GCA_031257675.1. GTDB lineage: Bacteria > Spirochaetota > Spirochaetia > Treponematales > Breznakiellaceae > JAIRKH01. The sequence continues at coordinate 5,948 of JAIROG010000077.1, forward strand.
TATAGCGGGGTGAAATTTGAGGCGACAGTGTACGGAACCTGTATGGAGAAAAAAAACAAGAGCGTGTTCTTAAACAAATGGGAAGCTGTTTTCTCAAAAAATATTGTTCTGGATTACAATACGGATGCGCCGTCGATCAATCTTCGTGAAATGTCGGACGATCTGTGGGAATTGGCGTATACGTTTAATCTTTTGCGCAATTTCTTTCCCGGACACCAGTTTCTCCATTTATTTGAAGAAAACGGCAAGAATCCGTCCATACTGGTTCGGATTTTCGCCCAACTTGCCCGCATCGGGGTTATTGACTGCGTTGACGATCCGATTCCGCGCATTCCCAACTTTACCACGCTTGCGGAACGTTCTTTGGGAGACAGGAAAGCTGTGGTCCACGATTTTGTAAGAATGTGCCTGCTTCAAGCCGTCTCCCACGGCAAAATTTCGGCGTGTTTTAATCTTATTGAGGCGCTCGTAGGCTTGTGCGCCGACATTTCCGATACTCTTCTCTGGAGCGCCCTCTATTCGGATATTTTAAACGGAACAACCGCAAAAATACACCTTTTCATTCTCCAAAACCGCTTTGACGCCATTGCTGGAAAGGAACGGGGCCCCGTGGCGCGGCGCCTGTTTTTAACCCTTAACGCGCTGATACACGGAGATAAAGAAGCCGTTCAAGAGGCGTTTGCCGCCGATGCGCCGGCGACCGCTCCCGCGTTGTACCAGATGGAAATTCTTATTAACCGCGCCTGTTATTATGTGGGATCCAGACAGCAAGCGCTGGCGTTTGAGACCCTTAAAAAGGTGTTGCGAATAAACCATGACCAGCGCAAGACAAGTCCCGCAAGAGTTTTCAGACTTATCGCCTTGGGAAAACTGCAAGCCGGTATATGGAGCGAAGCTATAGAATACATCTCCATTGCGCTTGAACACGCTGGAAAACAGGAGTCCATTGATGAGCGCGCCATTTGCGCGTATTACGCGGCGAACATTCACTATCTGACAGGCGATCTTTCCAAGTCCGAGCGGCTTGTCCGCGACGCCGAACACAACGCCATTGCCGCGGGATGCGGCAATTGGGCGGCTCGCGCCCGTTTTTTGCGGGGCAGATTGCGTTTTGAATTTGGATTTTATCAAGATGCCCTGCATGTGTTTGAGAAGACACTTGAAAACCTCTCGGAGCCGGTGACAGACGCCATGAAAAACACCATGAACGCATGGATATTCCGCGCGAATTTTTTTTCAAACTTCACCGCCGCGGAACCTAACGCCATCACCCTGTTCGATGAGGACGGCGGCGCCGATTCCTCCAACCTTGAGACGCTTCTTTTCAAAGTCGAAGCCTCGTATCTTGCCGGCGACTATAAAAAAACGCTTGAGCTTTCGGAAACCATGACCAAATTCATTCCGGGCGAAGAGTTCCTATGGACGGAGCGTCCGGACTGGACAAGCGGCTTTGCCCAAACCGAATTGTTGAATATGAGCCAACGGGATTTCTGGGGCAGGAAAGCTTCAATATTTCATAGTCTTGCGCTCAGCAAAGTTTCGGAAAACGCTGATGATAAAAAACAAGCCGTAAAAGATATTGGCTGGCTGACACGCGGCGAAGTGCCTCCCGGCGCGGATACATGCGACTTTTTCTATTTTTACGCTTTGTACCGTGTGTTGCGTGAAGCGGGCGCATCGCTTATTGATATAAATATGGTTGCCAGCACGGCGTTTAGGCGGCTCCAGCAACGCAGTCTGAAAATAGATGACACCGAATCCCGCAGGAATTTTCTGAATCGCCCTTACTGGAACAGCGCCCTGATTCATACGGCTAAAGAATATATGTTGGTGTAGGAGTGGCATTGCCCGTTTCCGTATCCGCAATGGATGCTATGACCAGAAACGCCCCTGTTTCCGCAAAAACCGCGCACCGCCCGGTGACCGCGACATTGCTTATCCCGAAAAAGCCTTTTTTCCACTCAAGCCCGTCAAGCGCCCATTGCAACCCCCGGCTCTTCGCCCGCCCGCACGTTTCGGCGCACGGAAAGACCGACACCAGGCTTTTCGGTTTCAGGCGCAGTTCAAGCGTCTGCGGAGACTGGACGCGGTAGAGGATTTCCTTGTCTGTAATCCACTGTCCGGGCGAAAACTCACGCTCAAAGAGGGCGCGAATGGCGAGAAGGTGATCGATTCTGCCGCCGCCGCCGCCGATAAGCGCGGTATGGACGCAGCCCTTGTCCCAGAGCAACGCGAGGGCAAGCTCCGTGTCGGTATAGTCTTTGTCCGCGCTGTACCGGATGATCCTGTCAGGGTCGTATTTGGCGAGACGGTTGGCGTTCCGGCTAGCGCTGTCCAGCGAATCCATGTCGCCTACGATCCAGTCCGGCGTAACGCCGGCTTGTTCCGCAGTTATGAGACCCGAATCCGCCGCGACGATGATATCCGCGCCGGACGCCGCCTTTCGGCATACGTCCGCATTTGGGCTTTCCCCGCCAATAAAAGCGATTCCGCGCATATTCTTGACAGTATACCGCATTTTAGTATAATGGTGCAATGCTTTTTATACCGCGCATACTGAAAGACCTCGCCCGCATTTTCACGGCAGGCGGAAAGCGGAGCTTCCTTGTGGGCGGCGCGGTGCGCGACATGCTTCGGGGCGAAAAGGCGCATGACTTTGACCTTGCGACCGACGCGGCGCCGGAAGAGGTCGCCGCCATGTTCCGCGCCCACGGAAACTCCGTCATCCCTACCGGCGTCAAACACGGAACCGTTACGGCGCATGTTAAGGGCGAGACGTTTGAAATCACCACATTCCGCACCGAGTCTGATTATCATGACGGGCGCCATCCTGAAAAGATCGCATATACCGCGACCATTGAGGAAGACCTCTCCCGCCGCGACTTCACCATGAACGCCATTGCCGTGGAATTGCCGAAGGGGCGCATCGTCGATCCCTTCAACGGGCGCGTTGACATACAAAACCGCGTCATCCGGTGTGTGGGAAATCCGCTTGAACGCTTTAGCGAGGACGGGTTGCGTCCCCTGCGGTGCGTCCGGTTTGCGTCCCAATTCGGCTTTTCCGTTGACAAAGAGACGCTCGACGCCATTCCGCAAACACTTTCCATCACCGCAAAGGTGTCGGCGGAGCGCAAGCGCGATGAGCTTGACAAAATAATCGGCTCCAGAAAACCTTCGGCCGGCTTTCTGCTCATGGAACAAACGGGACTTCTCCACGAGTTGCTTCCTGAACTTGCCGTGTGCCGCAATGTTGAGCAGAAGGGCGAGCATCGTTTCGACGTTCTCGATCATTCGCTGCTTGCCTGCGACTTTGCGGCGGAAAAAGGCTGGTCCCATGAGGTGAGGCTCGCCGCGCTCTTCCACGACATCGGGAAATCCGTTGTCTGCGCCATGAACGAATTCGGCGTACGGACGTTTCACCGCCATGAACGGGAAGGCGCGGCGCTGGCAAAAGAGTTGTTGAGCCGTTTCCGCTATTCCAACGCCGTCATTGACACTGCTGTCCATCTTATAGAAAATCACATGTTCCAGTATACCGAAGATTGGTCAGACGCGGCTGTCAGGCGGTTCATTGTCCGCATTGGAGAGGCGCATCTGCCCAATCTGTACAGACTCCGCCATGCGGACGCCTTTGCGACTGCCGGCGAACCGCCACGTCCGGATTTCCTTGCCCCGCTCATGGACAGGGTAAAGGGCATCCTTGAAGAAAAAGAAGCCCTATCCCTCAAAGATTTGGCGATTTCCGGCAATGACCTTATCGCGCTGGGCGTAAAGCCCGGTCCCCGTATCGGCGTTATCCTGCATGAGCTTCTGGAAGCGGTTCTTGACGATCCTGAGCTTAACGCAAAGGAAAAACTGCTCGAAATCGCCGGAAAGATGAACGGCGGGGCGTAACGGAGTGTCAGGGAGCCGGCAAGTCCACAAAAAACGTAGTCCCCAAATTGAGGCTTGAGTTAAACCAAATGGCGCCGCCGTGGTCGTTGACAATACGCTCCACAATGGGAAGTCCAAGCCCCGTACCCGCATCCTTGGTGGTAAAATACGGGGTGAAGATTTTTTTAGCGGCAACAGGGGAGACGCCCTGCCCCGTATCGGTAACGCTGATTCTACAGAAAACCGCGCCTTGTTTCTTCACCGTATCGGTTCGTATCTCAATCCTTTTTATGCGGGCGGCTTCAGCGGCGTCGGCGACGCTTATGGCGTCAATGCTGTTGACAACAAGATTCGTAATGATCTGGATAAATCTGCGCTCGTCAACCTTTATCGCCGCCGTGTAGTCTATATTGCTGATGTCGAATTCAATGGCAGGGTAGGAAAGCCGGTAGGAGGCGACAAGCGGTTCAATGCGCGCGAATACATTGGAGATTGACAGAGACGGCTCCATAGGACGCGAGAGGATGCGGAATTCGCTTAGCATGTTTGAAAGCCCCTCGACTTCCTGTATAATGGAATACATGGATGACTCCAGTATTTCGCCCGTTTTTTCAGGGGTGTTTTGCCAGCGCCGCAACACCCGCTCCGCAGTCAGCTTTATTGGAGTGAGCGGGTTTTTTATCTCATGGGCAAGCTGTACCGCTATCTGGCGCCAAATGGAAATGGTTTCCGCTTTGATGAGAGAATTGCGAGTCTTTTCCAAATCCCTCACCATGGTGTTGAAAGATCGGATTAAAATGCCGAATTCGTCCTTCTTTTTTGCCGTGATGCTAATGGAAAAATCGCCGTTTGCGACTTTGCGGGTCGCTTCGGTGAGGTCTACGATTGGTTTTGTAATGGTTTTTGTGAACGATATGGCGATGATCAGCGTTATCAACACCGCCGGAAGGAAAAAAATCGCATAAAAGAAGAGCAAAATCTCTCTAAATTGGATGTTCAGCGTCCTTAACGCCTCGAATTTCGTCCTCTGGGTCTCAAACCCGTCTATCGCCGCGTCAAAACCTTCTCCCAGATCGTACGTGACGAGCCGCATGGTTCTATCGCCTGTCGCAATGAGATGACGAACAACGTCAATGTCGCGGTTTTTCTGCCGCGCGGCAAACCCCTGAAACCGCATGGGCGGCGCATCCAGCTCCTGATCCGCCCTTCCCCAAAAACGGACGCTTGCCCATTGCGCCTCGTCGCCTTTAACCAAAGGCGGCGACAGCTCAAAATCCTGAATAGCAATCAAACCGTCGGGAATCGGCGTGGAAGGGTTGTTAAATATTTGGTCAAAATCAGTGTTGTCCGCGATATGTTGAGACCTCTCAAGATGCAAAGAATACACATCCATGGCAAATTGCTGGGCGTAATTCATGGTGGATTCCATGTCCAGCGTGTTCCAGAAACGCATGATTTCGGTGATGGATACAGTTGTAATCAGCACGAGGGGAATTGCGGAAAAGAGCAGGACAATGGTGAAATATCCAAGGAGGCGCGCCTGAAACCGCGTGCCGGTTTTTCGTGTGATAAAGTCCCGCGCAAGCCTGACAAGAGAGATTATCAAAAATATGAATAAAACGGCTGGTATGGTGAAGAAAACGACAAGCATAAGCCTGTCCGTAATGCGTCCGTCCTGCAAGATGCTGGCGAAAAATGTTTTTGATAGGAGAATTGTTAATATGCAGAGGAAAATGTAGATAAAGATAAGACCCCATATACCGATTACGGGAACTGAGGTTTCATTCTCCCTCAAGGAATTTCGATTCAAATAACTTCACCACTTTTTCCAACGCCTGAACTTCATCATCGCCTTCCGCGATGATCTTCAACTTTGTTCCGTAAGCCGCGGCAAGGGTAAGCACTCCCATAATAGATTTCGCGTTTATTCTATAGTTATCTTTTTCAAAATAAATGTTGGATTTGAAATCTTTAATGGACTGAACAATCATAGATGAGGGACGGGCGTGGACCCCCGCGCGGTTTGTGACGGTTATTATTCGCTCAATCATATAATATTCTCCCCGAAATAAACAAATTGGTCGGAATAACTCATTTCCTGCCATTTCATAATGTTCTGATTGAATTCTTTGGACGCGTCATAGCCCATTCTCCTCAGCCGTTCATTCATGGCGGCGGTCTCAACAATAACCGGCACATTCCTGCCTGGTTTGACGGCAATTTCTATTTTAGGCACGCTGACGCCCAAAAGCTCCATGTATTCTCGCTCAATGCCCAGTCTGTCATAGGTTTTATCCGCTCTTTCTTCTTCCAGTTCTATGACAAGCTGCACCTGTTTCTGATCCCGCACGGAGCCTATGCCGAACAGGTGCGTGATGTTGATGATGCCGAGTCCGCGTATCTCCATATGGTGTCCGATGATCTTGTTCGCCCCGGCGCCAAGCAGAATATTGCCGTTGATGCACTGAACGTCAACCATGTCATCGGCCACGAGCCGGTGTCCGTGCTTGATAAGCTCCAGAGCGGCCTCGCTCTTTCCCACGCCCGATTCGCCTACGATAAGCACGCCAAGTCCGTACACTTCCATCAAAACGCCGTGAATGCCTTTGCGCGGCGAGAATATGTTCGACAATATGCGAATGAGGCGAGCGACAAATTCGGCGGTGGTCAGGTCAGTCTGCAAAATAGGGCAATGGGCTTCTTCCGCCTTCGCCATAAAATCGCGATTCGGAGTTAATTGGTGGGTGAACACGCAACAGGGAATCAAATATGAAAAGAATTGTCGAATTGTCCCGGTTTGTTCTTCCTGAATCAGTTTTTCCAGATAGGCGTATTCCCCGCGCCCGAACACCTGTATGCGCTGGCACGCAAACGATTCGAAAAAACCGGATAACGCGAGACCGGGACGATTCAGGTCGGGGCTGACTATTTCCCTGCCCAGCCCTTTCCGGTTCCCAATGCTGGTGAGATTCAGAGAGTTGTGTTCTTTGAAGTCAAGGTTTATAAGGTCAAGCACGGTAAATTTTAACTTTGCCATGCGCAAAAGTATATAGCAAAAGGAAAAATATTTCAAGAAAGAGGCTTTTCATATCGCCCTTCAAAGAGCGCCCTATATAGCTCCGTGAATGTTCCAAAATGGCTTGGTCAAGTTCCGGTTGGTCTTTCGCCGGCTCTTGCGGTTTTTCAGGCGAATCCGCGTTGTTAAAGGGCGCTGTTTCACTAACTCTATAGAAAAGAACCGTTCACCTATGCCCGGCATATACGTTTTGGACTTATCACGGTTGGCATACAGCTTTTGGCGACCATCCTCCACATCATTTTCGCCCTAAGACCAAAGCGCCGGTCTATACATGGAGCGTACAAAACCCGGAAAGAACAAAAATTGATTTCGTCCCAACATCGCGTTGATAGGACCCGTTGTCCCGGCATTTCCGCTCATCACGCTCAATGCGCCAATCATAGCCGGGTTTATCTCAGGCGGCGTATTCGCGCCGATTATGTGCGGCAGACTGAAGAGCTTGCGCAACGCGGCGCGGATGATCGCCAAAGATTTTTATGACGGTGTTGTTGTCGCCGCGCCCCTGTCCGGATTTTCACTTGTCGTTCCCATGTTCAACAAGGCGTCCGAACTCTGCGCGCCTTACTTCAATGTGCCGCCGGGCAGTATAATTCCCACAAACCCGCTGATTGTCAGCGCGGCGTTTGTGTTGCCGGCGCCACCCGGTCTTTTCCGGTGTTCGTTGACCTTATACGGCGTCGCCGGCATGGGCATTCAATGGCTATTGACAGGGTTAGTGTGTGAAGCGGAGCGGCTCATCAGCCTTACAAACGGCGCGGCGGATATTGTTGAGGGGGAACATCTCTCATCAAGGATTTTGGCGTCGCGGACAGCGTGGGTTTCCTTAAGAAACGATTTCCACAGCAAGTCATGCTGGATGATCTAAAAACTATTGACGAAGGAGAATATGAATTCCAGCAGGTTTTTGACGCTGGAGCGGACATCGCCGCTGTCATGGGGACGGCTTCATATCCAACCGTCCGCGCCTGTCGAAAGACAGCGCGGGAATGTCATCGTGAGTATACGATAGACCTATTGGGCGTGGACAGAGGGGAGATTAAAGCGCCCGCCATTTTCGATGACGCTATTTTTTGCCTCCATCTTCCCGGTGATTGTGGCGGCGCGGGGCTTATCGGCTTGAAATCATTCCATTTTTCAAGTCTTCTGGAATAGAAATAGTTATTGTGGGAAGCGCAATAACCAAAACGCTGACATACCGAACGCCGCGGCGGATTTTAAAGAAGCGATTGCGTAATAGGAAAATATTAATGGCGCGGGCTTTATGCCCCCGCACGGCGTTCCAATCAAGAGAAGGACGCCATGGAAATTCTTGATGCCATACAGGAGGGAAATATGGGATATGTTGGTTCGTATCAAGGAAGAAAAAATGGAAGCGGCTTTGGCGCCTGTCAAAAAACCGATCCGGATTTTTGCGGATGGAGAGAGGCGCAGCGGATTAATATGCGTTTAACGCGCTTGGGCTGCACGGTGTATGTGGTGGGAGAAACCATCACGCCGGCGTTGTGGCGGGATGATGTGTTCATCGGCGCATCCGGTTTGGGGTGCGGCGCCATTGTGGTTAATGACGCTCAAAAGGCGAGAAAAACCGGTTGTACGATCTTAGCTGTCACCAGCAAACGGATTCTGTTTTAGCCGCGGCGGCTGACGAGCCGCTTTGTATTCCCGGTACGGTTCGCGGCGACAGCGGAGGCGGACGAACTTCCATACAGCTTTTAAGCTCTCCGTTAGATCAGTCTCTGCATATTTCCCTGTACGCGCATGCTATATGATTGGCAAGCGCGATTCCACCGGCATGACGCCGCCACGGGAAAGCATTGGCAAGGCGTTCCGCGTTCTAATGCCCGCAAGTTTCACTGATCAACACTGGTTATAGCCTCTTTAATTGGTGAAGACCAGCCGAACTTTAGTTCGCAACTTTAGTTCGCAATTAGCGGGCTTTCTCCACAAAGCGACCGCATAGCGGCGACGCCCCCGCGTATTCCAATCTTGTCGCTTTCACCCAAAACCGATACACTACACATGTTATGAAAAGATTGCTTTTGCTCCTCAATACATGCGCCTTGTCGCTTATGTTCTCCTACGCATCCCAAATTCCGGTAAAAGACGAGGCGCCGGTCAGCAGTGACGGCGTTTCGCTTGGCAAAGCGCCGGTCAGCAGTGACGGCGGCGTTTCGCTTGATACGGCGCTCTCGGACATCGCGGCGTATTACGTTGAAAACCTGCCGGCGCATGCCAAAATAGCGCTTGTCAATTTCGATTCGGATGCGCCTTTGCTTTCCGATTATATTTTTGAGGAACTCTGGGTCCGGTTTGAAGACAGCCGGTCTTTTGTGCTGGTTGACCGGCAAAATCTAGAACTCATACAGAAGGAACTGGACTATCAGTATTCCGGCAATGTCAGCGACGAGTCGGCGCAGTCTATCGGGAAGCAGTTTGGACCGCAGACGCTCGTGTATGGGAAGATAACGCCTCTGGGCGGGGAATACCGGCTGGTCGTCCACGCGACGGATATAGAACGGGCGGTCACCAGCATCCGGTCGGCAGTGGTGATTCCTGACCAGCGTTTCGCCGCGCTGCTGGAAACGCCCTCCGGCGGCGCGTCCGGCGCGGGCATGGCAAGCGTCCTCTACTCCGGCGCGGACAACCCGTGGCGCTTCACGGTGCAAACGGACAGGAGCGACGGCGATTATCACGACGGCGATTATATGACGCTCCGCGTATATTCCGAAAGAGATGTGTATTTCAAGATTACGCATATTGACGTACACGGAGACGCGCAAGTGATCTACCCTGTTTCGCCGCTGGACAATAATTTTATCCGCGCCGGGGAGACGCGGCGGATTCCCGATAACACGCGCTTCAGAATGGGCAAGCCCTATGGGGAAGAAATGATACTGGCCGGCGCCTATGAACAGCCTTTTGCGATTCGCCCGAATTCAAGCGCGCCGCTGTCAAACCGGAGCCTTGTACGGGGCGTCACGGTGGAACGGAGCGATGCGACGCCCATGCGTCCTGTCGCCACGGCGCGATTCACCTACCGGATTGGACCGTGAGTCTCCCGTAACATCAGACCGGTTTGAGGCAAGCGGCGGCGCCGCAACTTTTATATAGAGGTTGCAATGAAAAAAATCAGTGTGGTTTTGTTTTTTATCCTGTCGTCGCTTTCCACCGTTGCCCGGTGGAAACACGCGCTGGTTATCGGCAACGGCGCGTACCGGATACTTACGCGCCTGAACAACCCGGTGAACGACGCGAACGGCATGGCGGCGGCGTTGCGGGAACTGGGCTTCACGGTCTACGCCGTAGTAGACCGCGGACGGGTTCAGATGGAAGAAGCGATTGAACGCTTCAAAAACCAGCTTTCCGTGTCAAGAAACAGATGCGGCTTTCTCTTTTATACGAGTCACGGCGTTCAATCGGAAGGCGTGAATTATCTGATACCGGTGGACGCGGACATCAGGAGCGAAGCCTACCTGCGCGACCGCGCCGTATCGGTTCAGGCGATGCTTGACGAGATAAACGAATCGGACAACGAGTTGAACATCGTTGTGCTGGACCCATGCCGGGACAACTCCTTTGGCTGGGCGCGGACCGGGATCCGGTGACTGCAAGTGGCGGGCAACCAGATCGCGGACAGCATCATCGTGTACGCCGCCAGCGCCGGAGCGGCGGACTCGAACGGCGCGGGACGGAACGGGCTTTTCACCAGCCAACTCCTGAAAGACCTCAAAACACCCGGGCTGGAAGTGAGGAAAGTGTTCAGACGCGCTCACGCGGACGTTCGGCAAGCCAACGACAACGCCCAACGGCCTGCGGTGTACGACCAGTTTGGCGGGCTGGCATACTTAGCGGCAAGCCCGCAGTCAGCCCCGCGCCGGCGCGACCCATGTCTCCGCAACCGGATCGGGCATCGATAAACATGGCGCGTACCCAGAGCGGGGCATTCCTTATGGGCAACCCTTCATTGGAAGCGGGCAGGGACAACGATGAACCACAGCGTCAGGTGACGGTGAGTTCTTTTTATATGGGCAAGCGTGAGGTGACGCAAAAAGAGTGGCAGGAGGTGATAGGGACCAACCTCAGCTATTACAAGGGGGCGAATTTACCGGTGGAGCGGGTGAACTGGTATGAGGCGGTTGAGTTTTGCAGCCGGTTGAGCCAGCGGGAAGGGCTGACGCCGGCGTATAGACAAGAGCCGGAGCGATCCGAACAACGAAAACATCTAGTATGCTGACAATGTACGCTGGCTGGTGACGTGGAACCGCGGCGCAACGGGCTGCCGGCGGAGGCGGAATGGGAATACGCTTGTCGCGCAGGGACAACAACGCCATTTAACACGGGGAAGAACATCAACGCAAGCATTGCCAACTACAAAGGGAACTATCCCTACGGCGGTAGGGACTCTCGCGCCGAACGGCTGGGGCTTATATGACGCATGTGGCTTACGCGGGCGTGGGCGCAAACTGATCCGCGGGGAGCGGGCGCTGGCGCCAGTCGTGTGCTACGGGGCGGATCCTACAGCAACATCGCCCGGCGCCTGCGTTCAGCGCTCCGGTACGGCGAGTCCCCGCCGCTAAGGAGTTTCAATGCGAGGATCCGGCTGGCGCGCAACGGTTAAAGCCGGGTGTTTAACTAATCTAAGTTCCGCGGTTGCGCCCGGAAGGGCGCGGAGCGGAGTCTATACTAGCGTTGTTCAATGCCTTCAGTTATTGAACAACTTCACTGAAAATGCCATAAAGGAGATACTATGTTGAAAAGAATGCTATTGCCCCTGCTTGTCTGCCTGCTCGCCCTGTCCGCCGCCGCCCAGGAGTACGGCCGGGGCGCGACCCTCGACCCGGACATCTACAACCGCCTGCCTCAAAAGGCGGTTCAGCTCAGCCGGGGGTATATGGGACTGCCCGCCTCGGTTTCGCTCAAAAGCTACGCGCCCTTTCCTGGCAATCAAGGCGCGTACAGCAGTTGCACCGCTTGGGCCGCGGCCTTTGCCGCCAGAACCTTGTCGGAATCCATTGCTATTAACCGCTATGACCGGGGCCAGACCAGTGGCAGCGCGTTCTCTCCGGCGTTTGTATATAAGTCGATTTCCAGCGATCCCTTCTGCAAACAAGGAACCATGATCTCTCACGCCCTTGACCTGATGCAAAAAGAAGGAGTCCCCCGGATGTCGGACGCTGAACGGAACACGGATTTTATCAGAGTGTCCCCCGCCCTGTACCGGGACAGCAGGAAATACACTATCGGCGGCTATAGCACCCTGTTCAGGTTCTTCCGGACCGGAAGCGCGGGCAATGGCGGGGTGACGGCGGTAAAGAAAAGCCTTTCAGAGGGAAAGCCGGTGATCATCGGCATGAACACGCCGGACTCCTTTATGAAAATCAGGGGAAAAAATGTCTGGAAGCCCGTTGAAGACCCGGCGGTAAACTGGGGCGGACACGCCATGTGCGTGGTGGGTTATGACGACGGCTTTGCGGGCGGAGCCTTTGAATTGCAAAATAGTTGGGGAGCCAATTGGGGTGACCGGGGCTACGGGTGGGTTAGCTACGCCGATTTCGGCCGTTTTGTAAACGAAGCCTACGAGATGATCGAAAATCTTGACGAATTTAAAGACCGGGTTGAATACTCCGGCTATGTGGACATAGAACTCCGCAATTCGAATGAGGGTATGCCTGTGCGGTTTGACTCGGCGGGATTTTACCGTGCGACCCGCGCATACCCCTCCGGGACCCGGTTCCGGTACATCATGGGCAACAACAGCCCCGCGTATGTGTACGCCTTCGCCTCCGATTCGGCTACTGGCGCGACTACCCGGATTTTCCCCCCGGACGGCATATCGCCGGTTCTCGATTACCGTGAAAACGCCGTGGCTTTTCCGGGTGAATATTCATGGATAGAGATGGACAACGTAACCGGCGTCGATTACCTGGTGGTGTTATTCGCCAAGCGGGAGCTTGACATTGACGCCGTGCGAGTCCGGTTTGAGCGAGAACGAGGCGGCTTTCCTGAGCGGGTGGCGCGGGCGGTGGGTTCTGACTATATACCGCCGGACTACGCCCGCTACGACAAGGACCGGCTCGCTTTTAGCGCGGTTATGCCCAACAACCGGGCGGCGCTGGGCTTGCTCCTGGCCATTGAACACTCGGCGCGATGAACAACCGCCGGGCAAGTCCAGCGGCATCTTTAACCGTCACGTTTCATTGCCGCTTCCCTTCATGCATCTTTTGGCATCCGTCAGCCTTTCGCCCTTGATTCGTGACATATCGTTGCATTGCCTCCTCATCCCGCGCCCTCCCGCCGCCCCCGCATACTATCCCCGCCTTCAAAATACGCTTCATTCGCGGCAAGACTCGGCAAGCCGCGGGGATTAAACCGTACAGGTTTCGCCTAAAAAAACACCCCGCAGCAGAGACGCGGGGTGTTTTAAGACTATTGCTTGTAAATCATTCGAATAAACTTGGTTGACTTTCGTCCGCCCTTATTCCGCATGGCTGTTCGCCTCCTTTTCCCCGCGCCCGCCATTTCACATAGTTCGCCGTCATTCCTTCACCCCCATATTCCCCCGCTACATAACGCCCGGCGCTCCAGAATTCCCCTCCCCACAACCTCTCCTTCGCTTCCGGACGCTCCTTGAATATTTCTTTCGCCGTCACTCCCTTTATCATCCTCGTTATTTTTGCGGGGCTGTATGCCGGCGCGGATTGCGCGGGAAACCGAGCGCGACCCGCTTCCCCGCCCGTCTCCGCCCGCTCGCGCTTTGCCTGCTATATGACATGTCAATACGGACGCATTGCGCGATCTGTGTATATATTCACTCGTTATTTCTTCATATCATTCTTCAGCCACTTTTTTAACCGCCGCAGAGCGCGCAGAGCGCGCAAAGCGTCGGGAAATTAAACCCGCGGAGATTAAAAACGGCTTTGGAACAATTGCAAGAAATCTTGAGCGCTTGTTGAAAGAGATTGGGAAACGGCAATTTTTCTATTTTCTTTTGAAAAGCCGCTTGACACGCTCTGTAAAGTTTGGTTTTATTTGGATTGCCAACGTTCCAACCGGAACATTATGCGACATTGCCTAAAAAAATGCAATCGCTTTGATTGAAAAGCATAGTCGCGGCGGGAGTCGTTAAAAACAGACCGCGCCTTCTTGAAGTTTTCCGTTATAAAGAGTAGACTTGCATAAAATGGCTTTCCCGCATATTTGGGAAAAACCCCGCAAGGAGCGGCATTATGATCGAGGAACAATTCACCTGACATGGACACGCTTACCCCTGAACAGCGCAGAAAAACAATGGCGTCTGTTCACAGCAAAAACACAATGCCAGAAATTCTGATAAGAAAAGCGCTGTTCGCTCTGGGGTATAGATACCGGATAGATTGCCAAAAACTTCCCGGACGTCCCGATTTGGCGTTGCCCAAATATCATGCCGTGATTTTTATCCACGGATGCTTTTGGCATGGCCATATGGGATGCCCCAATTTCAGGCTGCCGCAATCAAATCAAGAATACTGGATCGCCAAAATTGATCGGAACCGCAAGCGTGACGGAGAATCGCTGAATCGCCTCCATGCGTTGAACTGGAGGGTGTGCATCGTCTGGGAATGCGCCATTCACGGCAAAAACAAGAAAACGAAGGTCGCTCACGTCGCCGCAAAAATTGCCGGGTGGCTTAACACTGACGCTATGTGGCTGGAATTGAACGGTTGGAATATGGATGAAACGCGCCAACCACACTAGCCGCGCCAGCCGCCTGCGGCTAATGCCACTGTCACAATGAACCTCTCCGCCCTGAAGGGCGGGGTGTCTGAAGATTATTCTCTGAAATCTTAAAATAATTCCAGTCGCCTCCTGTGTGTCTGTTTGTATTCCCCTCTCCCGCCTTGAGATTTCACATGGTTTAACGTCACTTCTTCATTCCCATATTTACTTGCGGCGCTTACAAACGCCCATCACTCCAGAATTCTCCTCCCCATACTTGTCTCTTTACTTCTGGATGTCCCTCGAACGCTTTCTTGACGCTATGCCCTTTAGCGTTTCACTATTTTTCTTGGACTATATCATGCTACAAATTGGCCCAGAAAACGCGCGCCTCCACCTCCCGTTCCTATCCCATCTCAAGAATTTTTACTTCACGCATCTCGCTTGTTCCTTCGCATGTCTCTTTTATTGTCTTATCCTCCGCTTCATTTATCACCGCCCGTCTATACTTCGCGGGACACGCTATATGATATAACAATACCGACACATTGTGCGTTTGTGTATATATTCTCTCCCCCTCCATGTTTATTCTGT
>JAIROG010000024.1 GCA_031257675.1 Treponema sp.
CGTAAAAGCCGCCGGGACCATGGCAGCCCTTGAGAATCTCTTCCAGGACTTCGTTTGTAAAGTCCATACTCGCTCCTTCGTTTTGTATAGCCGTTTACTCACTTTTTGTTATAAGTTCGCGTTTTTTAGTTTTGATTCATTTCCGAATGACATAAATCCGGCCGAATCGCTGCGAACGGTTGCCTTTTGTTGTTATAACCTCTAAATTTCTTCAATATATATTTTCCTGGTTTGTTTTCATAAGCATCATTTAATTTAGGATTTAAGACAATGCTTTTATCCGTATTTTATAATCCATTGTCTCCATTATTTTATTCGGGCCGCAAGAATATCGTGGGCAATCGGATTTCCGCGACTCTAGGGATGCGCAATCCCTGCGGCTTTCTTGACCTGTCCCCGCAAAACTTCGGGAACAAACGGGAAAGATGATGAGAAAAACCTCTAGTCCAAACAGTCTGTTTGGTATATACTGAAAATCATGAGTGTTGCGCGGTCATGCCCCGCCGGTATGCGTTGGTTGAAAGGCGCATCCTGAAGGGACGCATTAGGGCGCGGTATTAGACCCGAATGCGAATAAAAATGCGATATTAAGGAGGGTTGATTATGACTGATGAAATTAGCGACATTATTGCGCGGGTAAAACTGTTGCGTGAAATTGAAGAGATTTCTGCGGAAACACTCGCCCGGGAGCTTGGCTTTGAGGTGGAGCGATACAAGATGTGGGAGGCGGGAAAGGAAGAATTCCCAATAGGCGCGCTTGTGGAGCTTGCGGCGCGGTTCAAGGTTGACCTTACGGAGCTTGTTACGGGGAAGGCGTCCAATCTGCGCACCTTCTGTCTGACTCGCGCGGATAAGGCGCCTGAAGTGAGCCGCCGCCCCATGTACACCTACTGGAATTTGGCCTATAATTTTCACCGGAAAAAAGCCGAGCCGTTCCTTGTTGAAGCCAGCGCGGACACTACGAACAAGCCCATAAGCCTTAACACTCACCCCGGTCAGGAATTTGACTATGTGCTTGACGGGCGGCTTCTCATTTCAGTTGGAGGACATGAAATGGAGCTTGGTCCGGGTGACAGCGTGTACTATGATTCTCAGGAGCCTCACGGCATGAAAGCCATTGGCAATGAACCCGCGAGGTTTCTGGCGTTTGTGTTTTGACGTACAATCGAAACGCAAAACGTCCGCGAACTGCATTTGGCGGACATAGATCGTATTAGTTTTGAAAAAATTGAGAGAACTTCTACAGCAAGGAGGCTATATGCCGATATTGGACAAATTTGTCAAGAGACAAGATTTTGCCTCGTATGAGGATTTTTATGAAAATTTCAAAGTTGAAACGCCTGAAAACTTCAACTTCGCCTTTGACGTGATGGATGTGTTGGCGCGGGAAAAACCCGATGAGACTGCGCTGGCGTGGTGCGACGAACGGGGGGCGGAAGCCTCGTTCACCTATTCGGAACTCATGGCGCTTTCCAATCAGGCGGCCAATGCGTTGCGTCGCATCGGCGTCAAGAAAGGCGATCCGGTCATGTTGATTCTGAAACGCAGGTGGGAGTATTGGATAGTTCTGCTCGCCCTGCATAAAATCGGCGCGATTGCCATCCCGGCGACCCATTTGCTCACTGTCAAGGACATTGTGTACCGGTGCAAGTCCGCCGATGTCTTTGGCATTATCTGCGTTGATGAATCTATCATGCAGCGTGTTGAAGAAGCCGAGGCGAAGCTTCTTTCCGAAGGAAACGCCGGCGTAGGCTTTAAGGCTTTTGTCCGCAACGTTCATCACACTGAAAATGCGCCTGCGGCGCCGGCTTCGTGGATCGATTTCAAGGCTTTGTTGCAGAAGGAGTCTTCCACATTTGAACGTCCCTCCGATGCCAATGGCGTCCTTGCCGGCGCCAACGAGGACGTGATGCTCCTCTATTTCACCTCCGGCACAACCGGCATGCCCAAAATGGTAAGCCACAATTTCGCGTACCCGCTGGGGCATATCATCACCGCGAAGTACTGGCAACAGGTGGAGGAGGGCGGACTCCACCTTACGGTCGCCGACACGGGATGGGCGAAAGCCGCATGGGGCAAGATTTACGGTCAATGGCTGTGCGGTTCGGCTGTATTTGTCTATGATTACGACCGGTTCGTGCCGTCCGCCATGCTTGAAGTCATCACCCGCCACAAAGTGACGAGTTTCTGCGCCCCGCCTACAGTGTACCGTTTTTTCATAAAAGAAAATCTGGCTGTGTACGATTTTTCCCATCTCAAACGCTGCTCAGTCGCCGGCGAGCCGCTGAATCCGGAAATCTACGAGCAATGGAAGGCTGGAACCGGGATCCAACTCCGCGAGGCGTATGGGCAGACCGAGCTGACCGTCGCGCTCTGCTCGTTTCCGTGGTTTGCGCCTAAGCCGGGGTCAATGGGCAAGCCTTCCCCGGGATATGACATCGATCTGGTGAGAGATGACGGCGCTTCCTGCGACATGGGTGAGGATGGGCAGGTTGTCATACGCACCGGAAAGAAAAAGCCTACAGGCATGTTTGGCGGCTATTACCGGGACAAAGAGCTTACCGGCAGTGTGTGGCGGAACGGCATGTATTACACCGGCGATATGGCGTGGCAGGATGAGGACGGCTATTTCTGGTTTGTCGGACGCGCCGATGACTTGATTAAAAGCTCCGGCTACCGTATCGGCCCCTTTGAGGTGGAAAGCGCGCTTATGGAGCATCCGGCGGTGCTTGAGTGCGCCATCACCGGCATTCCCGATCCGGATCGCGGCGCTGTGGTGAAAGCGACTATTATCCTTACCAAGGGTTATGAGCCTTCAAACGCGCTCAAACTGGAATTGCAGGAACATGTAAAGAAGGTCACGGCGCCGTATAAGTATCCGCGCGTCATTGAGTTTGTCGCGGAACTGCCGAAAACCATCAGCGGCAAGATACGGCGCGTACAGATTAGGGAAGAAGAGAAATAGGAGATGACAACGATATGCGGACGGTAGACATCATTGCGCATAAAAGAGACGGCGGCATCTTGTCCCGTGAGGAAATCGCATGGCTCATCAATGGGCATGTGGCGGGTGAAATTCCAGATTATCAGATGTCGGCGTGGGCGATGGCGGTGTTTTTTAAGGGCATGAACGCGGAAGAGACCGCAGCCCTCACCGAAGTGATGTTGCGCTCTGGCGCGATGATGGATCTGTCCGGCATTCCGGGTCCTTTTGTAGACAAACATTCGACAGGCGGGGTAGGGGACAAGACGAGCCTTATTATCGCGCCCATCATCGCAAGCCTCGGCATCAAAGACCCCATGATGTCAGGACGCGCTTTGGGGCATACGGGCGGCACCCTCGACAAACTTGACGCCATACCGGGGTATAGAACGAATCTGTCCGCACTGGAGTTCCGGCGGATTCTTGCGAAAGACGGCTTCGCCATGACCGGACAGACTCAAGACATCGCGCCGGCGGACAGGCTTCTTTACGCGCTCCGCGATGTTACCGCCACTGTGGAATCCATTCCGCTTATCACCGCAAGCATACTCTCCAAAAAGGCGGCGGAAGGCGCGGAAGCCCTTGTCATGGATGTGAAATACGGTTCCGGCGCGTTTATGAAGCGAAAAAGCGATGCGGAAGCGCTTGCCCGCTCTCTTGTACGCACCGGCGTTCTTATGGGCAAGCGCGTTGTGGCCCTGCTCACCGATATGGACGAGCCGCTTGGAAACATGGCGGGCAACTTCCTTGAGGTTGAGGAGAGCTTTGTCTGTCTTGAAGGCGGCGGCCCTGGCGACCTTATGGAGGTGAGCCTTGAACTGTCCGCCCGTATGTCGGTACTTGGCGGCAAGGCGGAGACAACCGCTGAAGGGCGCGCGCTCTGTGAAAAAGCCCTTGCCAGCGGCAAACCCCGGCAGCTTTTTTTAGACAATATCGAAAGTCAGGGCGGCGACGCCCGGAAATTCCTTTCCATGATCGGGACTTGCCGTTCCGAATACAGCGCCGAAGTCCGCGCCGCGCGGAGCGGTTTCATTACCCGTATAGATGCCTTGAAGACCGGACGCGCAGGCGTACAACTCGGGGTTGGGCGCAACCGCGCCGAAGACCCGGTGAGTCCTGTGGCTGGCGTACATTTTCACAAAAAGAGCGGCGCCGTAGTCAAGGCGGGCGACCTTGTTATGACGGTTTACGCAAAGGATGATCCCGCGCTTGGCGCCGCTTTGCCCCAACTTGAGGAAGCCGTTGAATATGGGGATAGGGCGCCGGACGCCCGGAAGCTGATATGGAAGGAAGTGGCGTGACAGCGTGAGATCGCAGCAAGCGGCGCCGTGTTACGGCGTGACGCGGTGAGCCGGGCGGCGAACAGTACGCTCTGAAGGGTTGTCCATTTTTGCATCACCAGCAATAGCCGCATTGTCGCGAATCATATCGACAGCAATCTCATCAGGTTATCGGCGAGGTCATGTTTCCATTCGGACAAGGAGCCTTCCGTAAAGGGACGCGCCCTCCGGTTCGTCGTAAACACGGCGCTTACACCTTCGGCGTAAACGCCTTCAATGCGCTCGCCGGTTACACCGGCTATGGCGATCACTCGAGCCCGCTGGTGTTTTGCCCGGCGGGCTACGCCGGCAACCGTTTTGCCCCGCAGATTCTGGAAGTCAAGCTTGCCCCCGCCGGTAAAAATGATATCAGCGTCTTTAATAAGAGCATCGAATTGCGCCGTGTCCAGTATAATATCTATCCCCATTTGGAGCGAGGAACTAAAGAAAGCCGCCATGCCGCGCCCATGCCGCCCGCAGCCCCGCGCCGGGAAGCGCCGGCATATCTACACTCAAATCCCGGTACGCGGTTTCCGCTATTGAACGGAGTTGGGCATCCAACATTTCCGCCATACGGGGTCCGCGCCTTTTTGAGGGGCGAATACATAAGCCGCCCCTGTTTCCCCATACAGCGGGTTGTCAATGTCACACATGCTGACAATCTCCAAACGCTTTATTTCAGGCAGGAGACTTGAAGGCTCAATGCGGGCGGCCTGTGACAAGGCTCCTCCAACCGGCCGAAGGGTTTTCCCTCAGAATCAAAAAACCGTATCCCTGTGGCGGCTGGCGCCGCTCCCGCCAAAATCGTTGGTGGCGCTTCCTCCCAAACCAATAATAATCCTTTCGCGCCCCCGCCGCGCCGCATCGGTCATGAGCGACCCGGACCCGTAGGTCGTGGCAATATCCGGGCGAAGCCGTCCGCCTGCCAGTCGCAAGCCCGCGCAGGTTTCTATCACCGCAGTCTTGCGCCGTCAATAAGACCGTAAAAGCCGTCTATGTCTTCCATATAGTCCCTTCGTGGGAATGACGATTTTTTCCCCTTCCACAGCGGGCAAAAAAGGAATCGACGCTTCCATCTCCGCCGTCAGCCACAGGAATGGAACGGATTTTCGCCCCGTATGACGCCGGCGGATCGCCTGTTCCATTATTGCGCGCGCTTCAAAAGAACTCATGGCTCCCTTAAAAGAATCGGGCGCCAATATCAGTACAGATTGCTGGATGACCGTATCCGCTGTCAGGGCGCAATCTCTACCACCGGACGCGGCGCGAGATGCCGCTCTAAAATCTTCTGAAAATTAGGCTGTTCCAAAACCAACCGGGTTTTGGAACAGCCTCAACAATCCGCCTTGAAGAACGATTTGTCAAGACTATGGAGACCTTCAATTTGTCTTGAAAGCTGGAGATAGCAAAACATTCGCCTATGACGGGTTTGGCTTAAAATAATGGCATTGCAAAGCGGAATTCCAAACGTGTTTTTTTGCGATCAACAAGAGTAGTTTTCGAATCGGTTTTGAAACTGCTTTTTGGATCATTCTCGATAACTACTCTCGCTCAGTGACATTTCATGCCTTTCTCACGCATAGTTGCTACATAGTTGCGGCGTTGTTTCGCCGCGCGGCTTCGGCTTCAGTCGCCGGTTCATCTGGCGGATCATCTGGCGGATCATCTGGAGCGGGAATGTCATCCGCCTGTATCTGCGGCGCTGGAGCCTCCGCTCTGTTAAAATAATCATCGTCCGCAGAGATCACGTCGCGCGATTTTGCGAAATCTCTAACCAATCCCATCAGGAAGTTGTCGTCGAAATACGCGGCAAGCGTTTCCGCCTGCGCTCGGGTGTAGTACATTCTGATACGCAATGATGTCTTTGTGGGCGCGTTGTCGGATCCTGAGCTGTCCGCTTCCGCCTTTGCTTCAAGTTGGAGCGTGGAAAAATACGGGGCGAGTTGTCCTGATGAAGTTTTTTTGAACGAGTAGCCGATGTGTATTTTAGGGTAGGCGGACACCCTTTCGGAAAAAGAGGAGGGCAACGTACTCCAGACCGTCATGCCTTGCAATTCTCCATAAATCGCGCGGGATTTTGAATCTTTGGCAATCAACGCCGCCGCGTTATAGTCGCTTTTGTAGCGCTCAAACGCCGCGATAAAAGCCTCGCGGTTGGGTTTGTCCCAGTATTGCAGATAGTTCAGCGTTTGGTATTTGAACGTCAAATACACGGCGTTGATGCGAGGATCAAAGAACACCTTCGCCTCTTTCGTTTCTATAGAAGAAGAGAGGAGTTTATCGAATTGCAACGTAATTGTTCCGATTTCAATGGGATTAATGTCCGCTATCATGTTGGGATTCTGTCTGGGTGGGGAAGATCCGCAGGATGAGAATAAAAGCGCCACGCCGGCAATGACAAGAACGCCTGAACAGGCTTGAAAAGATGTATGTATCATGCGGTGAATATAGCATAACGAGTGAAAAAAAACAAGCTCAATAAATCTGTTTGCCATGTAACCTCGCCTTCCGATCCACTCTTGCACAAGCAAACCGGACAGGCTATACTATCGGCATTCAGTTCACTGGAATGTTAAGATGGAATGTATGGAACAAATGGCGCAAGGCAAGGGAAGCGCCGCTAGCGGCGGCTCCAGCGTAAAAATATCGTTGCGTAAAACAAGTTTTGTTGATTATCCGGAAAAGATCGCGTCCGTTCTTTTTTTCGCCGGGTGCAATATGCGCTGCCCGTGGTGCCACAACCGTGAGTTGGTTCTGCCGGAACCGGCGGGCGCGGAGGATCTTGTCTGCTTGGAGCAGGCGCTTGCGCACATTGAGAAGCGCCGGAATGTGCTGGGCGGCGTTGTGTTGAGCGGCGGGGAGCCGTCGCTTTACCGCAATCTGCCCGCGCTGATACGGCGGATTAAAGAAATGGGGCTTGCGGTTAAACTGGACACCAACGGCATAAATCCCGGTATGCTCGAAAAACTATTTCAAGCGAAAGAGACCGCGCCGGATTATATCGCCCTGGATTTGAAGCTCGCGCCTTTGCGGTACGGCGAAATGGCGCTGGGCGCGGGAGCCTCCATGACGTTAGCGTCCGCAGAAGCCTTGCGCAAAAGCGCGAATCTCATCCGCAATTCCGGAATAGCTCACGAGTACCGGACGCTTGCCCTGCCCACTATCACGGAAGAAGACATCGCCGCGCTTGCGGAACTAGCGGACGATGCTCCGTGGTACGTCCGGGGGTTCAGACCGGGAAACTGTCTCGACCCCAAGTGGAATGATTTTGAGCCGTCAAATGAGCGGGACGCCGGCGCCTTGGTGGATGCGATACGGGCTTTAGGCAAGAATGGCATCTGCGGATAGCTCTGCCGGCGACGCCAGCGAGCCGTTGACATTTCGTCTGGCATGTAATATTCTTTTTCGCAACGAAGAAGGATATGGCGGCTGGTTTGTACATGCGAAAAGCGAAGACGGCAAAGGTTCTGTTCCGCCGCGCTTTCCGATTATGATGCGCGAAGCGGCGCGTAAGTAAACAAAGCCGCCGAACATTGCGATCTGCCGGTAAGGGGCGATCATGGAGTCCATCAAACGGATTGGGCATAAGAAAACCATCATCATAGTGGCGCACCGCATCACTACGGTAAAGAACTGCGAAGTCATATATATGATGGAGAAAGGCGTT
>JAIROG010000002.1 GCA_031257675.1 Treponema sp.
GGGGATGGCGTGTCTGCGCTCTAATACGGTCAGGCGGCTGTTCTCATCCGTCGTCCGTCCGCTCATGTGCGCGTTGCTTTTCGTGTTCTTTGCTTGCGGCATTGAAGAATATATATATCTGCCGCCGGTTCCTGAAAGTTCCGTCGTCACCCCGTCCGACGGGTCGAGAGCGACCATACAGCTTCCGCAGATTGACGCCGCTCAATTTTACTATTTCACAAATTTCGCCATTTTTTACCGTATATATATAAGCGGTACATCGTTTCCAAGCGCCACCATAACGCCCAGTCAATACTCCATGCTTAACGCCGCTTTATCTTCTGACTATAATGCGTTTCTGCCGTACACCGATGTTACGACCAATGCCGGCGTCAGCGCCGGGGCGGTTGGCGCGCTCTTTAAAAACAGAAACTACTGGAAACTTGAAATACAAGACGCCAGCATTGACGGCATTCTAGAAGGTGTCGGGCAAATTATTGAGATTGATTTTCAGTCCGTCATTGGACGCGCCCCAACGTTGTCTGGAAACGGCGTCCAATATGTCTTGAATCGCTCCGATGGAGAAGGAGCGTTTTCCCCGGTGCCGGACAGGCGCTTTCTGAATACAGCGGAATTGAATTCAACCGCCAATGCGACAACATGGAAAAAAAATGCGGATGTGGCGCCGGTTTCCGGTTCTCCAAGCGGAGAGTACGCTTACGCGGCGATGTACATAGTCGCAATGGGCGTTGACAATAATTTCTCGCCCATCTACAGTTCCCCAACGTTTCTCGGCGTTTTTAGATTGCCGGATTAATGTTTTCAAAGGAAATTGTTCCAAAACTCAAATCAATGCGCATACAAAACCCCTTAGTACTACATGAAGAGAATCATGGCTGCTTTTTTAGGCGGGTTTTGCGTCTTTGTGTATGGCGTTCAGGCGGAAACCGTGGATGCGCCCATCGCCGCGCCTGCGAGGTTCAACGCGCTGTACGCAGGTTCCGCGAGTTTTGACGCATCCAAAAACTCAGGAACGCTGGAAAATCGTATTGACGGGCGGTTTTTCTTTCCTGTACAGACGTTTTATCTGCGGACGGAACTGCTTGAGAGAAATTCTTTTCCGCTTGATGGCTTCACCGCCGAAAACCTGAATTGGGGGGCTGGATTATACCATAAAGGAACCGGATCCCGCCTTCTTTACGGGACGCTTGATGAATGGGGCTTGTCCGCGCGCATACGGAACCCGTGGATTCGGTCGGCGCCGTTTGTTGAGAATCACCAGCCTGCGGGAAGCGATCTAAAACAGGAATTTTCCGCGACAAAGGAGCCAAAAGCCGTCCTGTTTCTTGCGAGTCCTGAGCTTGGCTTTTTTAACGGCATTGCCGCCGGCGTCTCCGGATTCGCGTCCGCGACCCTTGACAGCGGCTTGAACCCCGCGTTCTCCGGCGGCGCGGAAGTCCATTTCACCCGAAAAGCCTCCTTGCGCGTGGAAGGATTTTGGACAGGCAAGGAACTGCCGCCCCGCGCCGCATCCGGCTGGTTTTCGGAAAAGTTCGCCTTGCCTGAACGCGCTTTTCATGTGTTTGCATTGGCGTTTCTCTGGATGAGTCCTTGGGCGAGCGTTTCCTCTGACTGGGCTTTTTCTGAAACAGCCGCCTTTGGGCGCGGCGTGTACGGCAACATCGGCGTCCGCATCGGGAAAAAACCGTGGCTTTTCTCCTTCGCCATTGATGGGGCAGGAGATCGTTTTGCCGGAAGCGACGGCTCTGTTCCCGGTCAAGACGCGCGGATTGCGGGAAAGATCGAGCGTTACGGGAAAAGGGGCGGTCTTTTCAGGGTGAGTACAAGCCTCCGGTCATCAGGCATGGGCGATCTGTTCGAGTCCGGTTATGATGCAAACACTGTTTTTGCCGAAAGCAGGTTTGAGAGGTCTTCAACCGGCGTTTATTACCGTTTTCCGGCGCAGACAAAACTGCCGGTGCGGGTATTCCGAATTTCTCTCTCAGCGGATCGCAACGCTTCGGAAAAGGAGACGCCGCAAGACGCTTACAAGGGCGAGATCGGCGTACAGTGGTGGAAAGTGCGTTCATCGTTTTCCTGCGCTCTAACGGGAATGTCCGACGACAATTCCTCGCCGTATCCAACGCCGCGACAGTGGCGGCTAGATTCAACGAGGATAGCCGGAAGCGCCGCGTACAGTATGGCGCCGTTCAGATTTGGCGTCAGCGTGGGATATACGGCAAGCGCAAAGGCGGAAAAAGTGGACGGATCGTTCTCTGTCGCCGTACAGGGAAAGCGGCGGCGGTTTTCCATGAAGATTGCAACCAGTGAATTCCCCGCCATCTGGGAATTCACGCTGTCCGGAAGGTTTGAATTGTAAAAATAGTTCCCCTATGGCTCCGATGCAAACCCTATTCGGCGCTCGCTTTGCTTTGTCAGCAGTTCCTCTTTGCAGAACTTGAGCAGGTTTTCAAAAGAGGTTTCCACACCGGTAAGCACATAATCGGCGATTGACTTGCGGGTGATGTTCTCGATCTGTCCGCCTGAGAATTCAAAACGCGCCGCAAGCGCTTCAGCGTCATTGTCGTGGAGCGCCGGCAACATATTTTGCCAAATAGACCGGCGCACGGCTGGCTCTGGTTTTTCAAACTCGATCTTGTACAGAAAACGGCGTTCAAACGCCTTGTCCATGTTTTGAACAAGGTTGGTGGTGGCGATAAGAATGCCGGGCAATTTTTCCATTTCTTCCAGAATAATATTTTGGAGGCTGTTCATCATCTGATCCACAGACCGGCTTTCGCTTCCCAATTCGAAACGTTTGGAGATGACGCCGTCAGCCTCGTTAAAAAGGAGAATCGGTATGCGGGCGCTTTCCCGGTTCCGCGTTTGAACAGCTTCACGGTAGTCTTCAAAGATCATTTTCAAATTTTTCTCGCTTTCTCCCACCCATTTGCTCTGGATATCCGTGATGTTGACGGCCATAAGGTCGCGTCCGGTTTCACGGGCTAATTGATACGCTGTCTCGGTTTTTCCGGTGCCGGGCGCTCCTGAAAAAAGGCAGACAAAACCGCTGCGCAAACCTTTTTCAACAAGGCGTTCCTGTACGACTTTAAAATTGTCCGCGCTCAACACGGAAAAAAGATCATGAATCCGCTCGTCTTCCTTTTTGTTGTAGAACATTTTTTTTGCCGTGATGCTTCCATGGGGAATGAGGCTGTCTTTTTTCGCGTCTTTTTTTTTCAATGGTTTGAGATCTAACTCTCCCAAGAAATCCGCCTTCGCCGCCGGTGTGAGGGAAAAAATTTCGGTGTCGCCGAAAAACTCATCGTCATAATCGTTGATTTCTTTCATTTCAACAAAACCACGTGTTATAAGCTCGAATTCTCCCCTTCTGAATAAACGGACAAATTTTTTGAATACGATGTCATTAAAAATGCCGCCTATATCGCTTATGCCTATGGAGTCATCGTCGTAGGAAACGAGGCGCTGGCAGAACCTGAGCAAGAGAATCATATCATCAACGTCGAGATTCGCTTCCCGTATCTTTTTGCAAAATGAGAGATGCGTGTTGTTATTTATCAGGCTTTGTATTTCCGTGATAAACGCGCTGTAACTCAATTCGTTGTTGCCGTGCAGATCGAAGAATTTGTCCGTTATTTCAAAAAACTCATCAATGCTCACATGTTCATACGCTTCGATCTTGTACGGCTTGTCTAGACGCAGAGACTCTATCACTTCGGGCGGTATGCGGTAGGTGGTGGTCTCGCCTCCGCCCGGATGCCTGCAAAAAAGGAGCTTTTTGTTCTCAAGCTCCTCCAATTCCGCCACATAGGGAAGCATTTCGAGGCTGCATAGGTTGAACGCGGACGCGATCTCACGCAAATAGATCGACGGCTCCTCGTAGTGCAAAAGAAACTGCGCGTAAATGACCGCCTGTACCGGCGTAAGATGGAAGCGCTCCATAACGGCTTTGAGATGGGCCTTTGAGCGTTCAAAAAAAATATCGCTGAAAACGTTTTCGTTTCCGGAAGCCATGTCCGCAAGTTTTCTGATATGGAGCAAAATGTTTGTTTTTTTTCCACAGGTGAATTTTTTAACGAAATTCGGCGCTTCATCGAGCTTGTTCAGATTAAAATCAAAATTTTTCAGCCTGCGGAGATTTTTTATGCCGTCCGGCAGATGGGTGAGCCGGTTGCGGCTGACATCAAGGGTTTCCAGCAAGGAAAGCCGGTCTATATTTTCAGGCAGTTCCGTGAGATCATTGTCATTTACTTTGAGTCTTTTGAGGTTTTGTAAGTTGACAATGGCTTCCGGCAGTTTTGAAAGCCGGTTGCCGCTCAAATCAATCATTTCAAGCGAGGTAAACACGCTTATAGCCGCCGGCAATTCTTCGAGTTTGTTGCCGCTGAGATTGAGTCCATGAATGATATCCGGCTCGTCTATGAGTTCCAGTGGAAAGCGTTCCAACCCAAGATCGGAAAGGTCAAGCTCCATTTCCCACGATTCGAAAAAATGTTTGATCCGTTTTCGCGCTTCTTTTAATCCGGAATTCTCTGCCGCAAATTCTGTCATCTTGCTTTGTACTATACCACGTTTGCCGCTTTTCGTCAAATAGTACGGTCCGCGGTCCGACGGCGAATTGCCGTATTGACAGTCTGTTTCTTTTGCTTCACTATAGGTGAAAATGTTTCACACGGACTTTGGGGATGGCAATCCCATACTTTTTTTTGACTCCGGAATCGGCGGGCTTCCCTATTTCAAACGATTCTGGGAGCGGAATTCCAGCGACTGGGTCATGTACATCGCCGACCGCGAGCATTTTCCCTACGGGCGTAAAACCAGAGAGGAGATTGCCGGCATACTCATCCGGCTTGCCGCCGGACTGCTGAAGCGCGTTGAACCGCAGGCGGCGGTGTTAGCCTGCAACACCGCGTCGGTTTCGGCTTTGGACGCATTGCGCGAGACGTTTCCGTCGATTCCCTGGGTGGGCACCGTGCCTGCGATAAAGCCCGCGACGCTTGCAAGCGCGACCCGTTGCGTGGGCGTACTTGGAACAGACCGTACCATTGAAGATCCGTACATCATGGAACTGGCGAAAAAATACGGTCCCGACGCGAAAATTGTGGGTCTTGCCGCGCCTGATATTGTACGTTTTGTAGAAGAAGGCGGCGAGCGCGCATCGGAGTCGGAGAAGGAGCGGAGGGTGTCTCCCTACATGGAACGGTTGCGTACGGCGGGCGCCGATACGCTGGCGCTGGGGTGTACGCATTTTATGCTTCTGCTCGACACGTTCCGCCGCCTTGCCGCGCCTGATATCGCTGTTTTCGATTCGGTGGAAGGGGTTGTGCGCCGGCTTGAAGGCGTGTTGGAAGCCGCGCCGAACCGCGGACAGAGGAAGCATGGAGCCGTTTTATTGCTTACCGGTTCCGCTCCCATTGAACCGCTTTGGCGTGAAAGGGCTTGCGCCTTTGGACTGGACATCCGCCGCATGGATTCCCCGCATGTTCCAGAAGGGGCGTTGGAATGACCGGGTTTGTGTTGCGCGGCTCCAAAAATGTCTTCACCGTACAGGCGGACGGAGAAGACGGCGCCGTAGAGTGCCGCATCAAGGGAAAAATACTCAAAGGCGTGGAAACGTATTACAACCCACTTGCGCCCGGGGACAGGGTTGTTTTTGAGCGGGATGTTGTTCATAAAAAGCAGGGGTTTATCATAAGCCTTGAAAAACGGCGCAATGCGTTCACCCGTACAAACCAAAAAGGGCGTGGCCAAAACCGCTCGGCCTCATCGCAAATTTTAGCTGCAAACGTAGACCTTGTGCTGTGCCTTACAACCCCATGCTCCCCTCCCTTCCGGCCTCGGTTTATAGATCGCTTGCTGGTACAGGCTGAATACGCCGGCATTACGCCGGTCATCGTGTGCAACAAGTGCGATTTGCCTTATGACGAAGCGGTTGTGGAGCGGTTGCGTGATTTTACGCGCATCGGGTATCAGACGCTGCATGTTTCAACTCTAACCGGAGCGGGTGTGGACGCCCTTCGCGATCTGATGCGGGAGAAATGCTCTGTGCTTGCGGGACAGTCTGGAGTGGGAAAATCAAGCCTTATCAACACGCTTGTTCCGGGCGCGGACATCAGAACGGGACGCATCAACGAAAAATACGACAGAGGAAACCATACGACCACTATGGCGAGTCTTTTGGAAGTTCCCGCTTTGCCGGATACGAAAGGCGCTATGCAAAAAACATTCATCATTGATACGCCCGGGGTGAGGCGTTTTGTGCCGGACGGCGTTGCCGCCGGAGATATTGCATTGTATATGAAGGAATTTGCGCCGTTTGCGGGAACATGCGCCTTTGGGATTTCCTGCACCCACCAGCGCGAACCCGGGTGCAAGATCATTGAAGCGGTTGAGCGCGGCGTTATTCACGAAGATCGGTACGCGAGCTTTCTCTATATAAGAGATGAAATTTAGACTCGCCGTATTGCTTTTTTTAGAATTATATGTTATACTATTGTAATATATTGTAGCATGAATCTCCTTATATACAGGACGATGTATCTTGCAAAGGTTGTATAAAATGAGAAGATTCTGTAATTTTTTTTTAATTGCGGGGTCTACTGCCGCTTTTGCTGACGCCGCTGATGTGAGCTGTCCTAAAGAGCGGCGTACAGACCCATTGCGAATAAAGAAGGATTTCAACGTGATAAAAAAAAAGTCAATCGTTCCACGCATGATGGGACTTTCTGCCGGGTACATCATTATCTTTTTTGCTTTAGTCTTGATCCAGTTTACAAAGTATGGGAATTTCACCAAACGGATTGACGGACTCACGGTAGGCGCTCAGTATAAAGAGAGCGCGCCGGGAACTTCCCTGACGATGCCGTTGGGTTTTGACTGGCAGTCCATTACAGGAAGGGCGGTGGTTTCTTTTAACGGCATGGAATACCGCTTGACCGAAGAAAACAAATTCTCGCTTGTGTACGCAGACGGCAGACGGGAAACCAGGTTGCCCGAATATGCGGCGTTTTCCGGCGATCGCGTCTTGTTCCGTTTCATTGAGGGCGTCAGTTTGACCTTTATCGTACAAGAAGGCTCTGGCGGGCAGGAACTTGTCATCAGCGCGACTTTTGATGAAGGCGTCGAACGGCTCGAACTTCCCTATAGAATGCTTG
Organism: Treponema sp.; assembly: GCA_031257675.1. Lineage (GTDB taxonomy): Bacteria > Spirochaetota > Spirochaetia > Treponematales > Breznakiellaceae > JAIRKH01. The sequence goes on from JAIROG010000002.1 coordinate 7,155, forward strand.
CGGCATCCCGCATTCAGCAGGCTGAAGACGGGCGGTTTTTTATCGCTTACAATGGGGTGAGATACGGTTTCAGCAGGGCGTTGATGGACCCGGACAAACAGATACTGGCATTGACGAGCGCCGATCCGTTTATAGCCTATCAAGTCATGGATGCGTCTGACGGCGAGGAAGACGCGCCGCCTGAAAACAGTGAAGATCAAGCGTTCAATGCCGCGGATTTTGTCATTGCGCAGGCGTCCGACGATGCGGATTATAACAATGCAATCGAACAGTGGCGTACCCGCATGTATAATGCGCAACGGCTGTCCGCGTCATCCGATGAAACGCAGATTATGGCGTATATCAGCGAATCCGCCCGCCGTAATACGTACAGTCAGGCGCTCAGGGCTACGCCCGCCAGTTTTTTAAACAGCGCCATAAACGCCCCGCAAAATCCAAGTCGAAAAACCTACGCTTCATCGCCGTATTTCGGGCGTTTGGATCAGGCCCTCCGCTCGCTTGGTACGTTTGAACGGGATGCCGGCGCCCGTCTGTCTCAGGAAATCAACAGTCAATCGCTTGACTTTTTCAAAGAATACCACGCCATTGAATATCTTTCCCTACAGGGCGCCAACGCCGTTGTTGACGCCGCCGCCGCATGGGCGCGTTCCATTGATCCTTCCGCCCTCACTCCTGATTGTGTACCGGGCGTTCTGGAAAATTACATGGATTGGAAAATGTACCGCCCTGGCGCGGAAAACCCCTTCGCCCGGTTCAATGACAGGGTGTATTCGCTTGTTTCAGCAGGCATACGAAAGAACGGTCAGGGCGACAAGGTGTTTGTATTCAACAACGGCTCTGCGGACATGCTCTTCAATCTGCGTTTAGGCAAAGCCTTGTCGCTTTACGCGGAGAACGCCGGCAATGACGAGTGGGCCGCCGCCGCCCGTTCCGTCATACTGTCCGTTCTTTCAATGACCAATGACGAAGGGGTTGCGCCAAAAGAGCTTTTAGTGTCCGACATCATGGCGGAGCGCCCTTCATCTGTAGAAGCGTCCGTAACCGTCCATTCCGCCTATCTGTACCGCGAATTGGGCATAGGAGAAAACTACGCCCGCGCCGTTGCTATTGTGAACGGAGCGAACGCCCGGTCGATTTGGGCATGGACGGCGGCGACGCGGGTTTCCGCAAGTGTCGCCGGCGTCTTGGGCGCAGCCGGATCGAGCTTGGATATTGAGGTTGACTTCCCTGCCGGTGAAACCCATTATATGCTTATCCGCAACATACCGCCTTCAATAGTCCGGTTGCAACTTTACAACCTGACTTACAGAACTGCCGTGGATTTTGAACGGTACGATTCATCAGGGTGGGTGTATTCAACGTCCGAACAGACGTTGCTGGTGAAAATGAGGCACCGGTCGCAAATAGAACACATCAGGATTTTCTGGTAGGATGGGCAGACGGAGTCCGTCCTCCAAATTCATCAAAAAAACCGTATGAGGTGAAAGAAACGGGGAGCTTGCAAGAGCTCCCCGTTTCTTTGCAATCCTTTTCTAAGGTTGCGCCATTAGAACGGTCTTTCCGCCAAGTACTTGTACTCTTTCAGTACGCGCTCGGCGTTCTTCTTCGCCTTCGCAAGAAGGGCGTCCGCGCGGGCCGGGGACGCGGCTTTCAGGCTCTTGAAGCGCACTTCCTTATACATAAAATCTTCAATGGAAGTGGTCGGATCTTTGGAATCAAGCTGGAACGGGTTCTTCGCCTGATCCTTAAGACTTGGATCATAGCGGTAAAGCGGCCACAAACCGGACGTTACCGCCGCTTTCTGCTGGTCAAGACCCCTGGACATGTCAATGCCGTGGTTGATGCAGTGGGAGTATGCGATGATGATCGAAGGTCCGTCATAGGCTTCCGCTTCACGGAACGCCTTAATCGTTTGCGCCTCATTCGCGCCCAGCGCGATCTTGGCGACGTACACGTAGCCGTAACTCATGGCTATGGCGCCCAAGTCTTTCTTGGTTATTTCCTTGCCGGCTGCGGCGAACTTGGCTATGGCGCCTATTGGCGTGGCCTTGCTCATCTGTCCGCCGGTGTTGGAGTACACTTCGGTGTCCATGCACAGGATGTTTACATTGCGCCCCGAGGCGATGACGTGATCAAGTCCGCCGAAGCCGATGTCATACGCCCAGCCGTCGCCCCCGAGAATCCACACGGAGCGTTTGATGAAGTGATCCGCAAGCGAGAGGAGGTTCTTCGCCGTTTCGCTGGAGTTGCCGGCGAGAGCCGCTTTGAGCGCGTCCACATCCGCGCGCTGAGCCTCAATTTCCGCATCGTCTTTTTGCGTGTTGGCAAGCAGTTTGTCGATGAGCGCGGCTTCAATGCCTTCGGCTTTGGCTTGTACCGCGACTTCGCGGACATGTTCCGCAAGTTTGTCGCTGGTGAGCCGCATGCCGTAGCCGAATTCGGCTGCGTCTTCAAACAGGCTGTTTGACCATACGGGACCGCGTCCGTCACCGCGTTGGGCGTAGGGCGTGGTGGGCAAATTTCCGCCGTAGATCGAAGAACAACCGGTGGCGTTGGCGATGATCGCGCGGTCGCCGAAAAGCTGGGAGAGGAGTTTCACATAGGGCGTTTCGCCGCAGCCGCCGCAGGCGCCTGAGAATTCAAAGAGCGGACGTTTGAACGCAAGCCCCTTAAAGGTTCCGAGGTTCAGCGTCGCGGGATCGGTTTCAGGAAGGCCTAGGAAATAGTCCCAAGCGGCGACTTGTTCCGTGTGGTACGCGGGATCGTCAGCGTAGGGTCTGAACGCCAGCGCCTTCTTTGCGGGATCCGTCGCTTTGGCGTTGACCGGACAAGCGTTAATGCAGAGTCCGCAGTCCATGCAGTCTTCCGCGGAAATCATCAGGGCGACCTTCACGCCGGCTTCCGGTTTCGGCTTAATCTCGGCGGTTTTGAAGCCCGCGGGCGCTTTCGCCGCCAGATCGTCCGTGATGCGTTTCATGCGGATGCACGCATGGGAACACACAAACGAGCATTTGCCGCACTGGATGCAGTTTTCAGGGCGCCATTCCGGCACGCGCTCCGCAACGCCGCGTTTTTCATATTGAGTCGTGGCTGTGGGGAACGTTCCGTCTTCCGGCAACTTCGACACGGGCAGTTTGTCGCCTTCCTGAATGGACATGACGCCGAGCGTTTCCTGAATCCACGGGTCTTTCGCGGTGGCGAACGGTTTTTTGATATGGACATCGCCCTGTACGGATGAGGGGTAGTTTACTGTTTCCACCGCGTCAAGCGCCATGTCGACCGTAGCGTAGTTCTTCTGGACAACATCATCGCCTTTCTTGCCGTAGGATTTCTTGATGAATTTTTTCATATATTCAACGGCTTGAGTTTCCTCAATCACACCTGAAATTTTAAAGTAGGCCGCCTGCATGACCGTATTGATGCGGTTGCCCATGCCGGCTTTGAGCGCTATGTTCGCCGCGTCAATCACATAAAACTTGAGCTTCTTGTCGATGATGCGTTTTTGCGCTTCAACCGGAATATTTTTCCACACATCCTCCGCGCCGAACGGGCTGTTGAGGAGGAAGGCGCCGCCGTCTTTCGCGTAGGCGAGCATGTCGTAGGTCTCCATGTAGGAGAATTTATGACACGCGAGGAAGTCGGCTTTGGTGATGAGATACGGGCGGCGGATGGCTTTTTTGCCGAACCTGAGATGGGACACGGTGAAACCGCCCGATTTCTTTGAGTCATAGGAGAAGTACGCTTGGGCTGAAAGCTCCGGTTTCGCGTCTCCTATGATCTTGATGGAGTTCTTGTTCGCGCCGACCGTTCCGTCCGAACCGAGTCCGTAGAACATCGCCTCGTTCATGCCTTCTTCGGCAAGTACAAAATGCTCGTCGTAAGGGAGGCTCTTGCCCAACACGTCGTCTTCAATGCCGACGACGAAGTTGCCGGTCTTTTTGCCGGAAAGGTTGTCAAAGACGGCTTTTACGTGGGCGGGCGTGAATTCCTTTGAACCCAAGCCGTAGCGTCCGCCGAGGATGAGAGGCTGGGCTTTGAACGGCGTTTCGCCCGCGCCGAGCATCTCTTCGATGGCGGTGACCACGTCTTCGTACAGCGGCTCTCCAAGGGAACCCGGCTCCTTGGTGCGGTCAAGCACGGCGATTGATGTTATTGTGGCGGGCAGGGCTTTTACAAAGAGCTTCGCATCGAATGGGCGGTAGAGGCGCACTTTCAAGACGCCGACTTTTTCGCCCGTGGATTCGAGATATTCAACGGTTTCCTCGCAGGTTTCCGCGCCGGAACCCATGATGATGATGACCTTTTCCGCGTCCTTCGCGCCGAAATAGTCGAACAAATGGTACTGTCTGCCGGTAAGTTTGGCGAATTTGTCCATTTCAGATTGAACAATCGCCGGCGTTTCAAGATAATATTTGTTTACGCCTTCCCTGCTCTGGAAATAGGTGTCGGGATTCTGAGCGGTGCCGCGAATGGCGGGTTTTTCGGGCGTGAGCCCGCGTTTCCGGTGTTCCTGCACGAGTTCATCACTTATCAGCGCCTTCATGGTTTCATAGGACACTTCCTCAACTTTCTGCAATTCGTGAGACGTGCGGAAACCGTCAAAAAAGTGAAGAAACGGCACGCGGGAGCGAAGCGTTGACGAATGGGCGATGGTCGCCAGATCCATGACTTCTTGTACGCTGTTTGACGCTAGCATAGCCCAGCCCGTCTGCCTGCATGCCATCACGTCCTGATGGTCGCCGAAAATAGAGAGCGAGCTTGCCGCAATTGCGCGCGCCGCGATATGAAACACGGTTGATGTCAGTTCCCCCGCGATTTTGTACATATTGGGGATCATCAGAAGCAGCCCTTGGGAAGCCGTGAACGTCGAAGAAAGGGCGCCGGTGGTCAACGCGCCGTGAACCGCGCCGGCGGCTCCGGCTTCTGATTGCATTTCGACAACCTGAGGGATGGTTCCCCACAGGTTTTTCCGTCCCTGGGCGGAAAGCTCATCGGCGACTTCTCCCATGGGGCTTGACGGGGTAATCGGATAAATGGCGATTACTTCACTGAGCGCGTGGGCGATCTGCCCGGCCGCGGTGTTTCCGTCGATCATAATTATGTTTTTCTCGGACATGTTTTCCTCGATAAAAAAGATTTATGTAGTATTATACCTACTGTCTTCAAAAGATACAAGCGGAAAATTGTACAAACGAATTGCGCGCAATGCGGATTTCATCGCCTTCGGCTCCGCTTCGGCTCCGCTTCGGCTCCGCTTCGGCTCCGCTTCGGCTCCGCTTCGGCTCCGCTTCGGCTCCGCTTCGGCTCCGCTTCGGCTCCGCTTCGGCTCC
>JAIROG010000047.1 GCA_031257675.1 Treponema sp.
TTGATTTCCCGCGGCGTTCCGGCAAGGGCTTTCTTTCCGGGCGGGTTAAAGGCTCCGCCCTTAAGCGGCGCGCCTCCCGCCCATTGGACGGACTGGCACACCGCGCTTTCGCCCGCCTGACAATCGACCCCGATGGATTCCATGGCGCGGCATTCCCGGCGGCATTTGAAGGTCGCCGTCAGTTTGCCCTCTATTGACAGTTTGTCCGGACCGCCGCTTTTTTGGTGTTGTCTGTCATATTCTTTCTGGAGAATGAATCTCATCTTCTCAAATGTTCCTCTGTTTGCCCCAAACAGCCGTTTGTTTGAATGTCTGCTCTCTAACCCCCTTGTCTTTTTCCCGCCTCCCTTGCCTTATCCTGCCATTTTAGGGGTTGTCGAACAAGTCTAATAATGTTGTCAGGAAATGTTTCCTTTCTAAAAGAGAGCTTTAATGCAGTTGGCGGTTTTAATGAAATCTATACGTCGTGGGGTATGGAAGATGTTGATTTAGGATATAAATTCTTCAAACATAAATCTCGATTTGTCTTTTCATCCAAAACAAAAGGCGTTCACTACCCTCATGAAAGAGATAACGCGGTGAAATTTACAAGCAATACAAACAATAAATATTTGTTTTATGAAAACTACAGAACTATTGAAACGAAATTATATATAATAGCCAACATATTGTCTTTTAACACTTTTTTAGATGTATTTATCTTCACAACCAATTCTTTAGGAAGACACTTGGAAATATTCTTTTCCAAAAATCCCTGAACCGCGTATCCTACGGCGCGGGGGCTGTTTACCGTATTATAATTCATTAATTGACTGCCATTTAATAAGGCAATGACGATTTGCTCAATAGTTTTTCTTGTTTCCGGTATAAAAAATTTGCCTTTCATCATAAAATTCCTTCAAATTTCGGGGCAGTTTGCCAAAATTAATTTAGCGATTAACTTTTCAGGTTTTTGCGTGGGGCGGCCGGTGTTTTCCGGCATTGACCAGTAAGGAATAGAAATGTCGTCCCAGAAATCGCTTGGACAGGTTAGCCGGAAATTGCCGCCGCTAGTTTCCTCCCAGTCTTTTGGCTTGCCGTTTTCCTTATACGGCGCAATTACCCTGGGTTTTTGTTTTACAGCGCCTACATTAAAATAATAATCGTCTGTTTTTGTTCCAAACCAAACATCCTCCGTCGCGTTTTTCCAATTCGCTTTTGCGCCTCCGCCTTTCTCGCCGCCATATTATTCTGTTGCGGATTATGGTAAAATCCCGCATGATTTGATACAAACAAAAAGCGCTTTTCCAATCCCCGCAAATATAAACAGAACCAGTTGGCTTTAATGTTTTTATTATTTTAGGAAACCAACTTTTTAAGTATTCTAAATACGCCTCATCATTTGTTTTTGAAAATTTCAAGCCATTAAAATCCCTGTTCAAATTATATGGCGGGTCAATTATTAACAAATCAGCGAATTCGGCGGGCAATAAATCTATAATCTCAAATAAATCTCCACAAATTGTTTTATTTTGAGATGCCGTCATTTCATTTTTTTTGTGGAAAAAAACCTTTCTTTTTAGAGAGGTTTGCTCGTTTTCCGCAACCGTTAAAGTTCTATTCCGGGGATCCCTTTCTTTCATCATAAATCCTCAAAATATATGGTTTTTTATAATACATATTGACTTTTATCAATGGAGTTGCATGGGCGCTTTGCATAACGTTCCGGCTGTTTGCGACGGTTTGACGGCCCGAATAGGGAAATGCGCAGCATTTCCAAGTCCGACAAACTGTGCCGGAGCAATGGCGTGGGAATGGAGCGCAGTGTAAACAGACCTGTCATACGACGTTTTTTTAGCCCCATTTGACAATCGCTCCCCGCTATGGACGCTAAAGTTGACCCGCAATTTTCTCAAACATTTGTGTTATATTCTGCAAGAAGCCGAAAACTCTAGGAAGGGCGCCTATGGCGCAGGAGAAAAGTTTCGATATGTCGGGTCTAGGGCTGTCGGACCAGTCAAGCTATAACCAGTCCGAGCAAAGGACGAATCGGCAGGCCATTGTATAGTAAGGAGACGCGACCGATAGAGGGAAAAGAGGGGTTCGGGCGGCTTGAAAGCCTGAAGAAGAGCGCGGAAGGCATGTCCGAAGAGGTCAAAGCGCTTGCGGTCTGTGACCGTGAAGGGGATATGTATGAAATGTTTGCGAAAGCGCGCGCCTTGAATGGATCATTTGTGATACAGGTGGTATGGCGTCTGCGTCAAAGAGGAGTGTCCGCCCAAAGGGAATAAACCACTGGAATGGTTTCTGACGAGCGGCGAAGGGACGGTCGGCGGCGCTATGAGCATGCAGGGCGTTGTATGCAACGGTGGAAATGGAGAGATTTCACTATGCGCCGAAGAGCGGGAGCGCCATAGAGAAACTACAGGAAAGGAGCGTGGATAAAACAGCCGCGTTTATTCTGATTCGCTCGATAATAGCGGCGGCAATGCTGAACATGACGTAGCTCAAACCGGGCGCGCCGTGTTCGGCATCGCCGAGTCCGGATGAATGGAAGCCGCCGCGCTGCGCGGCGGACAAGACCCAAAAGGAACCGAAGAAGCCAATACGATGAAAGAGTCGGCAGACTGTCTGGGATGGCTGGGAGAACCGAAACAGCTCCCAGCGATGGTCCGCCCGGAGTAAAGGTTGTTTGGATTGGGCTTATGAAGCTGTATATTCTATTGGCGTACCGGGAGCGCCCCCGCGCTTCTGGGAGTCAACTTTAGCCCTGCGGCGATATATCTAGGATTGTTGTTTGAAAGAGATTGTAACAATTGGGACCTGTTGACAAAACAGTTTTTTTCTGGTTTTTTAGTGGCATTTGAAATTCGGACGCATCCGGTTTTGTTGGATTTTCAGTTCCTCTGTTCCCTATGATTCAACGGTTTTAACCATCCGCTTCAGGTTTAATGCCGTTGCCGAAAGAAGACATTCTTCAATCCCCGGTGGACGCCTCTTTTCCGGTGTCGTTTCAAATTGTGCCAGTTCTTTAACGCCGCAACGGTTCCTTCGCTCCTTATCACCCTCAGCCCTTGACCCGCTTATAAGTCGGCGTCTCATGCCTTGCGTGATCCCCATGGTATGCCGGATAGAATGGACTGACGCTTATTCTCATTGATCCTTTAGGTGTCCGGCATAGGCCCCCACTTGGCGCGCCCCCAGCGCGACTTGGGTTCTCTGCTAGAGAGACGGTGGAAGCCCGTCCCTTTCTTACATATCAATCGTGAAAACGACACTTGTTTCCCTTCGGCGCGTCTGAAACTGTCTTCACTTGGTTGGCAGGCAAACCCTTCCTTTATCGGATTGTTATGCATATACCGAGGGCTGACACAGCCGGTCATCTCCATAATTTCCAGACCGCGGTGTGCCGCCCCACCATCATAACCCGCGTCAAGACCACTATGTTCCATTGCCACAAGATTATCCTTAAAGGCCATGCGGATAAAAATAGATGCCGGCAAACGTCTTGGTTCCGCCCAACGAATCGCCGTTCTTCTCTTTCTTTAACGAATGGCGGTTGGTAAAAACCTTGACATCTTCCTCATCCGCCTCAGACATCTTTATCTCGGCAAAAAAGTCTCCCTTGATATGGACGTTAAAGTAGGTTTTATAGGCGTCTAAGGCGTCCGGAGAATAAGGGCGGTTCTTCGCGGCGTTGCGGACCGTTCTTGGGCTTGTCTCAATATTGACAAACTTTTCAATTCATTGCCCCACGGTAATATCGCCAGCGGGAACCTGCGGAGCATTATTCTCCTCAAGCGTCTTATGTAAATATTGAATAAGAGACAGAGCGCCGGCTTGGGAATGCGGCTTTGGTTTTCGGGTTCCGGTAATGGGACAGTCCATTTGGCATGTCTTGAAAATTCTTCCATTGCCACTTCCCGCATGTTTTTCGGGGAATCCATGTTGATGGTTAATTTGGAAGGTCTTAGAATCCCCTCTCGACTAAGGGCGACAAACAACTTCCGCGGTATGGACATGGCGTCATCCTCCGATTGGGTGGAAAAATAAATGCGTCCTACGCGCGCAATGCCATGCAATATGAGAAAGATTAAAAAGGCCGTTTCACAAATTTTTATATTACAAAGAATTGACTATGCCGACGATCGGACTTGAACCGATATGTCCTTGCGGACAGTAGATTTTGAGTCTACCGTGTCTGCCATTTCACCACGTCGGCGTGTTTTTACAACTACTAGTTGCTCTATATATGTTTTATTAGTATACTATATCTTAAATGAAAAATCAAGCGCTTTCCGTGAAAAAAGGGGGACTGACATGGGAGAAGAAAAAAAAACAAAAAAAGCCGTTGTTTTCTTGGCGGACGGCTTTGAGGAAGTCGAGGCGGTTGCGCCTATTGATTTCCTGCGGCGGGCAGGCGTCGAAGTTGTTGTTGTTTCTTTAAATGATAACGGCGTGTCCACCGGCGCGCACCGGATTCCGGTTGTCGCCGATGTAAGCCTCGCAGGGTTTGCGGCGCAATTTGCCGAAGGGCTTGGCGCGGACGAATGGGACGCGGCGTTGCTCCCCGGCGGCATGCCCGGAGCTTCAAATCTTGCGGCCTCAGAAACAGTTGGCGCCATACTCAAGGCGCTTGCCGAAAAGGGCGCACTCATTGCGGCTGTCTGCGCGGCGCCGGTTGTGGTTCTGCACCCGCTGGGGCTTTTGACGGGGCGCCGGTTCACCTGTTATCCCGGTCTTGAGAAAATGGTTGCGGGAGCGCGGTGGTCGGAGGATGACGTTGTGATTGACGGAGACCTCATCACAAGCAGGGGCGCCGGAACAGCCGGAGTGTGGGCGGTGGCGATTATTGGGAAACTTTTGGGCGAGGATGCGGCTGACGACATAGCGGCGTCCGTGTTAGTCCGGCGTTGACGTGACGCGCTGGATGCTGGTTATGGCAAAATTGCGCGATTCCGAGGAGATCGGAAAAAACATCCTTGCCGATGTGATAAAAAATCCGCCCATACAGGACAGAGCTCCGGTTTTTCGCTATTCACACGAGCGTCGCCTTGAAAAAGCGCCTCGCGTCATTCGGGATTTCAACCAAAACAAGGGAAAACGTCCGGCCGTTTTCGCAAGGTTTACGGGAAACAGGGCGAACGCCTCATTGCTTATTATGATTTTTGCGCTTTGCGTCTTTATTTCTATTATAAGTAGAGTGGTTTCCGATAAAAATGTCTATAAACTGGAAGGCAATGCCATTACAGTGTCGGCGATGCGGTATGAAGGGAATACGTTTGTCGTTGTCAAGAAACAGGCGGAAAAGGCGGACGCTTATACAGGAGCCGTTGATGTCGCCATCTCCCCGGAAAAGAGAAATAATTCTTTTTCAGGCGCGAGAACGCCTGACGGCGAGCCTCCCATTTTCACGAACCGCATCTACTTTATGCCGGAAGCGTACGAGGAGTTCCGCATTTCCGCGCCGCTGGAAATCGAATATGCGCTGATTCTTATGCAGACGGAAACAGAGCGGGTGGTTATAAAGACCAAAACGGACTAAACGAAGTGGCAAACGAAGTGGACATGCATTCGGTTGCAGGCGTCATTATAGAAGACGGAAAAATCCTCATTGCCAAGCGCATCGCAAAAGGCGGCATGGGAGAACGGTGGGAATTTCCCGGCGGCAAGGTGGAAGGCGGCGAGACCGATGAACAGGCGCTTGTCCGGGAATACGAAGAGGAATTCGGCGTCAGGGTAAGGGTGGGCGCGTATATTGGCGACGCAAAATTTGAGCGGCATGGAAGGCGGCATGTCGTACGGGCGTACGAGGCGGTTTTGTCGGGGCGCGATTTCGTTCTATCGGAACATACGGCGTGGCGCTGGGCGTGCGTTGAAGAAATTGACGCGCTTATTCAAGACGATGCATTCGTTCCTTCAGACGCGCATCTGGCGCCCTTCGTCAAGGCAAGGCTATGCTTTTTAGGGCGCGATAGTCGATAGACCCTCTATTATTTAAGAGATATTGAGATTGAAAGTCCCGTATCAAGGAAAGACAGTCCGGCGCCCCCTGAATTGGAGCTTATGGAATCAAGATATAAAGCGTCCTGAAACGCGCTATATATATACGTATCTCCTATCGCGTTGATCAGCAGCCGCCATGAAACAGAGAGCGTGAAGGCTATGCGCCGTCCAAAAGAGATGCCGGCGAACAGCCCCGATTCAAGGAAAACGCCGCCGCTCAGGTAATCGTTGAATTGCAGATTTCTAAGCCAATGGTTGTCAACGCTCGCCCCCCATATAAAAGAGCTTATGTCAAAAGCCAGTCCAATGTTCAAAAAGCTCACCGGCAGCGTCAGGGAAAAACCCGCGCCAAAAACAGCCCATGTTTGATCGTACCCTATGATTTGCCCTTCATAATACTTCTTGGGAATCGAATCGTTCCATTCGTCATACTGTCCCTCTGAATGCTTTGTGGCGTATTGCGTATATCCGTTAAAAGAATTCCATGAAAAATCCATAAAAGAGAGAGTTCCATACACTTTTACCGCAACCGTCTGGAAAAGCGGAAACGAGGCGCCCGCCTTAAAATCGAACAGCAGCATGTGTTCCGTGAAATTATCGTGCCGGGAGAGATGCGTCAGCCGGTGATCCCGCTTGTCCAGCCAGTCCCTGTCTTCCATAACGCCCGTGTTGGACGGTGCGCCGTATTTCACCGACAAATTGGTGAAGAATCCGACGCGTTGCAAAAGGTTTGAACGCTCGAAATGAAGCGCATACCCATAATAAAACAGCGGCTTCATATCCCAGAGCAATTGGCTTAAATAATCGCCCGCGCTGTTTTTGTATACGATCTCTTCGCTCTGACCGTAGAGAAACCCGGCGGAAGCTGATGCGGAAAAGGTGTAGGCGCCCGGTTCGGCGTAGAGCGCATGGCGCGGAAAAAAGGCATTGGCAAAAAGAGAAAAAAAGAGTATTATTTTTCGAGATGAATAAAGATGTCCATTCATATATCAAACCTGCAATCCGCGCGGCGCGTATCGCGCTTGCGCTGGGGGTGAGCGCGTTGTGTTCATGCGCCCGCTCAAAAACTGAATTCTTTATATTACCACCGCCTACCTATCCTTTGTCAAGACCTGCAATCGGCTACGGTGTAATCGCGCCTTCGTACATCACCCTCTCAAACAGTCCCGAAGAAGGCGGGCTTTCCCACGGATACCTGCGCCGCGGCTCCGTCGTAAAAGTGCTGGAACGCAGATTCCTCAACAAAGGCGCGGAAAATGCGCCGTCAACGCCGGAATCGTGGATTCTTGTGGAAGGCGGCTATCAAGGATGGCTTTATGAAGGATCGGTCGATCTCTACGATTATGAAGAGCAGGCGAAAACCGCCGCGGAGAAGATAGTACGATGACAAAATTGCTCGTTATATGGCTCGTTCCCCCGGTTATCGGGGCTTTTATCGGCTACGTTACCAACGCGATTGCAATCAAGATGCTTTTCCGCCCCCTTACGGAGAAGCGGTTTCTGGGAATGCGCATACCGTTTACGCCGGGCATATTGCCCAGACAGCGGCATGAGCTTGCCCAAAGCATAGGGCGCATGGTTGAACGGGAGCTTTTGACGCCGGAGATTGTGCGGCAGCGCCTGCGCCGGGAAGACGTCCGTTCCGGCGTCAGAGTTAAAGCGGCGCTTTTCACCGAAAATCTTTTGACAACGCCCCTTTCCCGTCTTTTCGTAAAAGGAAACGAAGCGCTAGGCGGCGCCATTAGCGGCATACTACGGGGGTTTTTCCAATCTCCGGCGTTTGAAACCCTGTTTGAGAGACTCTGGGAACTGCTTGCCGAAAAAGGCAGGGAATATGGCGGCAAAACCTTGAGGGAAATCATTGGCGATGAGCGTGTTGAAACTATACGGAAAGACCTTGAGCGTACGCTCAACGCCGCGGTCCAAAACGGGAGCGCCGCCATTGCGGGGCGGGCGTCCGTTTTGCTCTATACCGCGTTTCCGCAAATCGCCGGATTCTGCGTTGATTTTCTCAACAGAAAAGATGTCAGGCTGATCCTTGAGGAGCAGGGGTGTATGTTCCTGTCTAGCGCAATCGAAAAATTGGGGAACGTTCAGCGGTTTTTCGTTTCGCTTGGAGGGTATGACGTAACATTGTCCGAGAAAATGCCCGAAATTATCAACGATCTCGTCAAACAACTTAAACGTATTCTCGAAAACGCCAATGAACAGCGAAAAATAGCGGAGTTTTTCGCGGATTCGACGGAGCGTTTTCTATCCGGCAAGGCGAACAGCGAACGCGTCGCAAAGGCGGCGCTTGACTTTGCGGCAACCTGCGCCGGTAAGCCTTTGAAAGATATTTTTCCAAACTTCTTTAACGGAGAAGCGCCGGAAACCTTTCGCTCTGTAAAGGAAAGCCTCTTCGCATCCATAGCGGCAGCCGGAGAAAAAACGCCAAAAGCAATGGAATTCCTCACCACATTGCTCGAAGAACATCCTGATTGGACGCTTGCAAGCGTTTTTCTCATCACTCCTGAGAAAAAAGACGCTCTTGACGCTTTTATGTGCGAAAAATTGCTGACGCTTGCCGATGAGCAGATCGCCAACATTCTGCAATCTGTCGACATTCGGGCGCTGGCTGCCGGGCGCATCGACGAACTTGATATGATTCAAGTCGAACGCATCATATTGGATATTATGGCGAACCAGCTTAAATGGATAAACATTTTCGGCGCTATTCTCGGAGCGTTTATCGGAATTTTTCAGGCGGCTTTCTCGTGGTTTACACGCGAATTTTTTTAATTTTTTGAGAAAACTTCGCGCGATCTGTAGAATAGAGTTGTTCAATACCTTCAGTTTTTGAACAACTTCCGCTAAAAAACGGGCGGATTTGGCGTTTTTTTGAAAAAATTACGCCAAATCCGCGAAACTTGTGAGACTTGTGAGACAAC
>JAIROG010000097.1 GCA_031257675.1 Treponema sp.
CATGCCGGTCTAACAGGTGATAGCTATCTTCTCAACGCATGGGTAAACATCGCGGTCGGTATTCTGATACGGAATACCGCGCGGGCGAACTTTGTCCTTACCGGAAACGGGAATGAAATAACGGGCGGTCCGCTTTTTGAACTGTTCAGGCGGCCTAACGAAACGATGAGCCGTTACGATTTGTGGAAGGAGACGGCGGCATGGTGGCATCTTGAAGGTGAGGCGTGCGACCAAATGTCGCTTGGGTGGTTCGGGCCTGACTATTCCGGCGGTATTCCGAAAGCGATTTATGTTCTCGACCCGCGGAGGATGAGGAATGAAGACCTGTTACTGCGGGGTGTTGATGATTTTGTTATTCATAAAAACCGGCGCTGGTTTTACCAGACCGATACTGATTTAATCCCCATCCTGCGGGATGAACTGATACATTTCAGGGACTGGAATCCGTGGAACCCGGAGCGGGGCGTAAACCCGCTTGCGGCGCTGGCTTCTGAACTTGAACAGGATTATGCGGACTAAAGTCCGACGCGAACACGGCCAATTCGCAGTTGCTTAAAAACAACGCAATTCCCCAGGGCATTTTGAAAACAGACCAGGCTATACGCCCGGAGGAGGCGGATGCCCTGGAAAGGAGGTGGGAAAGCAAATACGGCGCGGCACGCGCGAACCGGAAGATAGCCGTATTGGGAAAAGGCACGGAGTTTAAATCACTAAGCTTTACTCCGGAAGTGGTGAAACTATTCGAGCTTAAACGGTGGAATTTGTATACGATTCTCGCGAAGTACTTTCTTATGGCCGCAGGAGCGGCCTTCTTTGCCCCCACGGGTGGCGTGCCCACACATTCTGATGAAGCGTCAAAAAATTTCCTGAATATTTCTTTGATGAAAGAGCCTTGTCGTTGGAAAAATATATTCCGGACGATACTATACAAAAAAAGTCATCTGAATACTCGTTTATGGCTTCCGCCGCCAGATACTACAATCTGGACTCAATGATACGGGCATTTATTGAAAAAAATGGCGGTGGTAATATCATCAATCTTGGCGCGGGACTTGAAACGGCATATTATCGCTTAAATGAACAATCGGCAACTTTTTATGAAATTGATATGCCCGATGTAATCGCCGCAAGGCGGACAATATTAGGGGAACAAAAAAACGAAGTGTTAATTGCCGGCGATATATTTGACATGGAATGGGTAAAACAAATCGACAAGTCAGTTCCAACGCTGCTCGTCGTTTCCGGCGTCTTTCAATATTTTAAGGAAGATGCCGTCGTACAGTTTATTAATAATGTAAAAAGAGTCTTCTCAAAGGTCGAATTAATTTTTGACGCCACTAATGAGACAGGAATAAAATATACAAATAAATATGTAAAAAAAACCGGAAATACCGGCGCGTTAATGTATTTCTACATTAACGACGGCGCGGAATTTGCAGAGAGAACGGAGACAAAGTTGGTGGAAGAACGTGTTTTCTTCACTGATGCAAGGAAAATGCTGAAAAAGAAGCTGGGGATTTATACTCGAATAGCAATGAAAATTGTTGATGATAAGAAAAGGGGTGTTCTATTGCATCTTAGAATAAAATAGTATAAAAGCAATGGGCGCGCTTCGCCGCCGGCAGGCGGATCGGGCTACGAAAAACCGCAGTCGGACTACGGCCTTTGCGCGGTTTTTCTCCGCCACATTTCTGCGGCATTTTTTGGCCGCCCATGCTGCCCCGATAGAGCGGCGTAGCCCGAAATCTCGCAAGAAAAAATTAGTCAGATACGCCGCCATCCGGGCGCTTCGGATTTTTTGATTTTTTACCCCATTGCAGAAATCAAAATACTATGGCATAACACTAAATGGAGTGTTTTTGAACCTGTTTTATTGCCTGTAGGAGGGTTAAGATAAATGAAATTTCGGCTTGGAGAGCTTTTTTGCGGGGCTGGCGGCATTGGATACGCTGCGATTACCGCAAAAATCGCCAATGCCGACTATAAAATCGTTCACGCATGGGCAAACGATTATGACAAAGACACTTGTGCGACTTTTGATAAATTATCCCCGCCCTAAAGGGCGGGGAATTAACCCTATAGGGGATTAAAAATATAGCTAAAGACAAAAAGACGGTCATTTGTAAAGACATACGTAAACTTGACTATACTAAACTGGCGGAAAATTCCGCCATAGACGCTCTGGCGTTTGGTTTCCCTTGCATTAAATAAATAATGAGTCTCCCCTACGGCAAGCGCGAACCAGAGGTTCACTTTTTCTCCGGCAAAAATCCAGTTGTTTCGCCATGACTTGTCAATCCGCCTGTCAGTTCTGGCAGTGACTCTATCATTGGACCTGCTCAACAACCCTGCTGATTGTTGAGCAAGTCTCTCGGATTTGACTCAAATCCGCCGTTTTTTTTTAGCGGAAGTCGTTCAATAACTGAAGATATTGAACAATTCTATTCTTCATTTGTTATTGCAAGTTTGCGCAACATAAAAGAGCGGCGGAGACTGTCATCGGGCGCTTTGCAAGAACGCCGCCAGCGCGTTCGCTGTTGGGGCTAACAATAACCGGGGTCATCGCCGATTGGTATTTTTATGACGGCTTAAGTGACGCGGCGGCCAGCGCCTTTATCCTTGAAAAATCCAAGGGAAAAACATACCCAATTGTAGTTGTTAGTTTCCGGACGACCAACACCAGCGAACTCGCGGCGGCTTATGCCGGTTCCAATGACGTGCAGGCTGGCAAAATGATGTCCGGCTATATTCTTAAACAGCTTCCGGCGGGCGGCGGTTGGGGACATATACAAGGGCCATCGGACACTCCGCCCAAGCCGAAAGAAGACGGGGCGTTCATACTATTATGGACAAGCCGCCCAACTGGAAATTGTTTGATGAACAGCCCGGCATCTGCTTGGCGAAATTGCCGCCCGGTTTGACTGGGACTGGAGAACGAAATACAGTTCCGGGCTGAACGCGATCATCTGCGACAATGACGATATGTCACCGGCAGCCCAAACCGCGGTGAACGCGGCGGGCAGATGCGGCGTCATCTGTATCGGTGTTGACGGCGCCTCCGGCTCTCTTTCCATGATCAAGTCAGGAGAGCTAAAGGCGGCCTTTTATAGGACGATATTGGGCAGATTCTCAAAGCCCTCGCTCTGCTTGTGGACATTACTCAAGGAAATTAGGGAAGGTTGGCAAATTCTTTAAAATAGGGTGTCGCGCGGGAGTCCGTCGAGGCGCGGGGGACTGTTTTAACTTTGTTAGTATGGCGTCAATTTTTCCGAAAGGTCATGTCTCACAATCAAAATAACTTGTCTTGAGCCGCTTCTCTTTTTCAAAACGCTGGATCGCAAGCTCAATGAGCCGGTCAATGAGGTCTGAATAGGAGACGCCGCTTGCCTCCCACAGTTTCGGGTACATGCTGATCTTCGTAAAACCGGGCATGGTGTTGATTTCGTTGACAATGGGCGTGTTGTCTGGACGGAGGAAAAAGTCAATCCTGCTCAAACCTTCGCCGGAAAGGGTTTTGAAGGTTTTTATCGCCAAATCTTGTATCAGCGCGACGGTGTCAGGAGGGAGATTCGCGGGAATTTCAAGACGGGCGCCATTTTCGTCAAGATACTTCGCGTTATATGAGTAGAATTCGCCGCTTGAGATGACTTCTCCCGGTAAAGAAGCAATAACGGTTTCATTTCCCAATACGGAACATTCTATTTCGCGCCCCTGAATACATTCCTCAATAATAATTTTTGTGTCATATCCAAAGGCTTCCCGCACCGACTTGAGGTATTCAGCTTCGCTGCGAGCTTTGTTTACGCCCACTGACGACCCCATGTTTGCGGGCTTCACAAAAACAGTCTCTCCAAGCCGGTTGACAACGCTTTCATAATCGGGGATGCGCTCATGCGATTGCAGGGATATAAACGCGCCTATGGGAAGGCCCGCGTCTCGCAAAAGCCGTTTCATCACGTCTTTGTCCATGCCTACAGCGGAACCAAGTACGCCCGCGCCCACAAACGGTACGCCGGCAAGTTTCAAAAGTCCCTGCGTTGTCCCGTCTTCGCCGGACGGTCCATGCAGGATTGGAAAAACCACGTCAAGGGTCCACGCGGATTGTTTTTCCTCTGGCAAGTCCGCCGCATCAACATACAACAGTTTTCCATAGCTTTCTGGCAACAAGGCCGCTCCGGCGCTTTTCGTGTTGAGCGCAATGCGCTTGGGGTCGCCGGCGTTCAAGATGAAGCCGCCGAGGCTTTGCGCGCTATGCCATTTTCCAGCCTTGTCAATACCGATGAGGATGGGGTTGTACTTGTTCCGATCAATGGCGTCAAACACGTTCAGCGCGGACTGGAGCGACACCTCGTGTTCCGCGGATTTCCCGCCAAATAAAATGCCTACATTGAGTTTTTGCGTATGTTTCACGACAAGAGTATAGAACAAAAAGAAACGGAGCGCAAGCAGAAGGTTTGCATTATTGACAGTTGTGCGATGCGCCATGTTGAATGCGCGGGGGCCCACAACGCGCATAGGCGGCGCATACGCTCCACTGAGCCGGCTTAGGGACTTCTCTCAAAGCTCTTCCTCAACAAGCGGCGCCGCGCTACCGCGCGTATTCAACGATCCTCGTCTCCCTGATGATCGTCACCTTGATGCGTCCAGGGTACCGGAGATCGGTCTCTATCTTTCGCGCTATCTGCTTGGCTAATGAACGGGACTGCTCATCGTTGATCGCGTCTTGATCCACAATGATGCGCAACTCTCTGCCCGCTTGAATGGCATAGGCTTTCTCAACCCCGGCAAAACTTGCGGCGATATTTTCAAGATTTTCCAGCCGCTTGATGTAATTGTCGATGGTCTCGCGCCGCGCCCCCGGACGGGATGCGGAAATGGCGTCGGCAATCTGCACAATCACCGATTCGATGCAGATCGGTTCTATGTCGTTGTGGTGACTGCCTATGGCGTTGATGACGCGGGGGTCTTCGCCCATTTTCCGCGCCATATCCATGCCAATTTCCGCGTGGTTTAGGTCCGAATCGGACTCAACGCCCTTGCCAATGTCGTGAAGCAGGGCGGCGCGTTTTGCCAATTCGCGGTTCGCGCCGATTTCCGCCGCAAGTACGCCTGCGATGATCGCCACCTCTTTGGAATGGTACAACACATTCTGCCCGTAACTCGTGCGGAAATACAGCCTTCCCAAAGCGCGGATGCTGTCTTGCTTAATGTTGTGTATACCGAGGTCAAAGAGAACGCGCTCTCCTTCTTCGAATATCTTTTGGGAAATCTCCTTGCTTACCTTGGCGACAATTTCTTCAATGCGGGCGGGATGGATCCTTCCGTCTATGATGAGACGCTCCATTGCGACTTTTGCGATTTCCCTGCGCACCGGATCAAAGCAAGAGATAACCACCGCTTCCGGCGTATCGTCAATGATGATGTCGACGCCGGTGAGCGTTTCCAGAGAGCGGATATTTCTGCCCTCGCGCCCGATGATCCGCCCCTTCATTTCATCATTCGGAAGCGTTACCGAAGCGACTGTAACTTCACCCGTAACATCAGCCGCGACGCGCTGCATCGTGGCGACCAGAATGTCCCGCGCTTTCTTTTCCCCGGCGAGAGAAGCCTCGCTTTCAATCTTGTTGATAATGGCTTGCGCGTCATGCCGCGCATCATGCTCCAAATCTTGAATGATAAGAGCCTTTGCGCTTTCACTGCTTAAACCCGATATACGCTCCAATTCCCGGCGGCATTGTTGTTGTTCTTCCTCAAGCGCCACTTTCTTCACTTGAAAATTTCGCTCTTTTTCCGCAAACGCCTGTTCAACCCTCTCTATTTGGTTTGTTCTTTTATCTAAAGCCTCTTCTTTTTGCACGACACGCCGCTCGTATCGTTGCAACTCAGCCCTGCGTTCCCGAGTCTCCCTTTCTTGCTGGTTCTTATCACGAATAATCTGATCTTTTGCTTCAAGAAGTATCTCCTTCTTTTTCGCTTCAGCTTCCCTTATCGCATCTTGTTTTATGCGTACAGCTTCTTGTTCCGACGCTTTTACTTGATATCTGGCATACAGCAATCTGATTGTCCAACCTAAAATCCAGCCCAAGATTAACCCGGCAAGAGGGAGTATTATACCGTATACCATCATAACTCTACCCCTTACCATAAATTTTTATGATATTGCAAGAAAGTTTATAATAGATTGAAAAGATTGTCAAGTAAGGGAAAAATGTTTATATGAAACGGCGCATGATAATTTCACCTTAAATTCGTACGCGCGCGCTTCACCGGGACGCGGCGGGTTGCGCCTTCGATCTGATAAACGCCTATAAAACAACCATTCCGTACTCCTTCGTTTCTATTGTCCACGTTTCCGCGCGGCGCGATCAAAGGCGAAGTCGTAAAGGCGAACAAGTATGCCGCTGATTTTTGCGTCATAGTTCGGATCCATCGCCCATTTGCCCGTCAAGCCGCGTATAGTCGGGGCCGACCCTTTTTTCACCCACCAATAACGGGGATCGGCCAGTTCCTGATTGAGCGGCTCTTCCGTTGCGTAGCCTTTCAGGTGCTGTATGTGGGCGCGCACACCGGTTTTCGGATCCGGAAACCGCTCGCCGGGATGCGCGGCGTCTATGGCGCCGAGTCCGCAGAAGTTGTTCATGTCCGGCGTAACAAGGTTGCCGAATCGCAGGGCGCCCGTTTCAAGACACATCTGGGCGAACGCGACATCGTGATTCACGCCCTCGGCGGCGGCTTCTTCAATATAGTAACCGGCAAGTTCCCGCGCATAGTCAGGTTCAACATCGGCGTTATTTTCACACAGAAACAACGCGAGTTCCTCTTGCTTAACCAGTCCGCGCCCCATGAGGTCTTCCGGCGCGGGCGGTACAACCAGCTTTTCAGGCGGACCTTTAACTGCGGGCCTGCCCGCGCAGGAAAAAAATATCCCCGTGAGAACAACCGTCATGCTAGAAAAAAGCAGTTTCCTGATAGTCAATTCAAGCTCCTAATGTTTCAAAATCCAGTCTTCTCACATATATGCTTTCAACAAGCCCTATGCCTACCATAGCGGCGAGCAACGCGGAGCCGCCGTAAGACATAAAAATCAAGGGAATCCCGGTGATGGGCATGACTCCCATTGCCATGCCTACATTGACAAGAAAGTGAAAGGCGAAAACACTCGACAAGCCCGCCGTTATATACACGCCGAAAGCATTTGATGCAAGACGCATGATCCGTATGAGGCGCAGGTTTATGACAAGAAAAAGCGCGAAAACAATAATGCCTCCGACAAAACCCGATTCTTCTGATAATATCGAGAAGATAAAGTCTGTGCTTTGCTGGGGCAGGAACCGGTAATGGCTCTGCGTGCCTTGAAGAAAACCCCTCCCCATAAAACCGCCGGATCCGATTGCGGTCGTCGACTGGATAATGTTCCAGCCCGCGCCTTGAGGATCGATTTGCGGATCGAGAAACACGATTAATCGCATAATCTGATAATCTTTAAGGACTTTGTGGGCGGCGAAAGAAGCGCCGAGTGAAAAAATCACCATCGTGATACTGTATACGATCCAAAAAAAGTAGGGTTTCCTGTATAAGAGGTAGCCTATGAGCGCCACAATCCCAATAACGGCAAGCGCGGCGCACATAATGGCGATAAATCTGATGTCAAGGAGAAGCATAATGGGTGAAAAGGATGTTTTCATAATATGGGTTTGCCAAAGTGGAAGCGCCATGAGAATTCCGGTAAGCCCTATCCACGCGGTCAAAAAGATAATGTACCGTATGCGGACTCCGGCAATGAAGGTCATTATCAGAAGTATGGGGATAAACACCAGCGATGTTCCAAAGTCCGGCTGTATAAGGATGATCCCCATAGGAATGAATACAATGACACATGCGATAAAGAAACGTTTGAAAGAAGAGGACTTCCGTTTTGTCGCGTCCAAATACCGGGCAAGCAGAACAATGGTGGTGATCTTGGCGAATTCTGACGGCTGGACGCCGAATGAGCCGACTCCAATCCATGCGCGCGCGCCATTCACCAGTTTTCCGAATAAAAACGTGTACAGAAGCAAGAGCAAGGTCGCCGCATAGAGATACAAGCTGATATTGTAGAGCCTTTTATAATCAAACAAGGTGAGAACGACGATAGACCCGAGTCCCACGCTTCCCCACACGATCTGCTTGATGTACTCATCGGAGGTCTGCTCGCCGGTTGATGAGACGCCGGAGGAATAGATGAAAAAAATGCCGGTTACGGTAAGCGCGCAGATCACAAGCAGAAGCAGAAAATCCATTGAGAAAATATCACGGAATTTCATTCACGGCGTCCTCTAACGGGCATAAGGTACTGGAAGCCTAACGCGCGCACCGCTTCCTCGTAGGTCTGATTAGCGAATATTCCTTGAAAAATGATCGCCGACGCGTACGGCGCCCACCATTCCCACTTGTTCACGGCTTCCACGATAACGGAAACCACGATCCGTTCTTCAGGGTCGCTCGTTTCATAGGGGGCGAAAGCGGCAAACCATGAATGCCACTGATCCTGCAATCCTATTTCGCCGGTGCCGGTTTTTCCCGCTATTTGAACCGACCGCAGGTTGAGCGGGTATTGCGCCGTTCCATGATCAATGACCCCGCGCATGTCCCGCTTCACCGCTCTAAACGTGTCCGGACTGATGGCGCTCCGGCGCAGAACCGTAGGCTCAATGGTTTTTTCCACCGATCCGGTATGCGGGTTGCGCACCTCTTTGAGCAGATGCGGCGTATAGATGACGCCTTCATTGACTGTCATAGCGACCATGTTCGCCATCTGCATAGGCGTTACCAGCATAAACCCCTGACCTATGGACATGTTCATGGTGTCGCCGCCAAGCCACCGCTCGTGGAACCGGCGGTCTTTCCACTGAGGCGTTGGTATGAAACCCGAAATTTCGCCCGGCAGATCGATGTTGGTAAGAGAGTCGAGTCCGTACTCTTCGGCATAGGAGACGATGCGTTCCACGCCGAGAACGTCTCTGCCGACCGTCCAGTAGAAAATGTCGCATGATTGGGCCATTGCGTTTGACAGGTTGAGCCACCCGTGACCGGGCTTTCTGATATGACACCGCCACTTCCTGTTGCCGTATTCAAATTCGCCCGCGCAGAGTATCTTTTGCTCCGTAGAGAAGAGGTTTTCTTCAAGAAGAGCTGATGTCATGACGATCTTGAACGTTGACGCCGGCGGATAACTTGATTGTATCGCCCTGTTCAAGAACGGCTTGTCGAGATCGTTGATGAGAGCGTCGTATTCCCTGTTCACATCACTCCGGTTGAATATGCCCGGATCGTACCACGGGTACGAGACCATTGCGAGAATCTCACCCGTTGTGGGGCGCATCACAACAACCGCGCCTATGCGCTCGCCCAAGGCTTTTTCGGCTAATGTTTGAATGTTCCGGTCTATGGTCAGCGTCAGATTTTTTCCCGCTTCCGGCGCATCCCGTTTCGCGTCCTCATTGGAAATGCGCCTGCCGCGTACATCGACCGTGCGAATTTCCCGCCCGTTTTTTCCCCGCAAAAGCTCGTCGTATTGCCGTTCCACGCCCGCCTTGCCGATGATGTCGTTGCGCTGATAGCCTTGATTATAGAGCATGGTAAGCTCTTCGCGGGTAATGTCGCCGACATAGCCTATGACATGCGAAAGACTGCCGGTGTCGTCCGGGTAATTTCGGATCGGTTTTGACTGCCACGCAACGCCTGGCAGGGTGTCGGCCTGTTCCGCAAGCGTCGCAACAGTTTCAAACGGCACATATGACGCCACTTCCACCGGTTGATAGAGATAGTAGATCGACGGAGGGAGCTTTCGGTCGATCTGTTCTTTCGGTATGCCGATGATGCCGGACAGCTTTTCAATGATCGCGGGGATCTCGCTTCTCTCAATTTCCGCGGGCGTAATGGTAATGGCGAAAGAATCGACATTGACGGCCAACGGCTGCCTGAAATTGCGATCGTAAATCTCACCGCGTTGAGACGGAATGACGATAACGCTTTTGACTATGTTTTGAGCTTTTGAACGAAACATCTCCCCCTGAACGATCTGCATATTGAAAAGCATAACGCCATACACAAGGAAAATGACGATAAAAATGCCGGTTATGATGTCGATCCTCAACGCGGACTGAGGCTCTTGAGAGGGAAGCAGTGATAAACCCATTATATTCCCTTCCGATTGACGAGCAACGAACTGAATCGTCTTAACAACGCGAATAAAAACGGCGCAATAACCATATTAAGCGCAAGCTCCGCCCAGAACAGCGGCTCCCGAAGCGGGTAGGCGCGTACGCCGTCGGCAAACAGAATGTGCAACAGCAACAGGAGCGAAGCTTTCAGCGCGGTCGCGGCGCCGCAGAGCATCATGGGGAGAAAAATCGTGTCAACGATAAAGGCGCCTCTGACAAGCCCGGAGAGCGCGCCGACGATGGTGCGGACAAACGCGTTGAGACCGAGCGGCGCCGCGGACAGGAAGTCAAGCGCCAGCCCTGAAAAGAACCCTGTGAGTTGTCCGGTCATAACGCCGTTAAAATAAGAAGAAAACACCAGAATTCCCAACGCAAGATCGGGAACCGCATGATGAACAGAGAGGCGCCGCAAGAGCGTCGATTGGAGAAGAGAGGCGACAATAGCGAACACGACAGCCCACGCGATGTTTTTTGTCATGGAGACTCCTTTTCCGCGCCGCTCGCGCCGTCCGCATTGACGGTGTTTTTATCAAGAACAAACACATATTCAAGCCGTGAATAATCAACCACCGGCTCCAGAATTATTTCCATTGAAATTTTATATTCCTGATAGTTGACATTGGCGACTCTGCCTATGCTTATTTCCGGGGGATACAGTCTGCCCACTCCGCTTGACACCACGACATCGCCGGCATTTATGTCACCGGTCACCCGTTTCTGTATGAAGCGCATGACAAGCGGCGCGTCTTGTGAGCCTTGCCCTTCCACAATGCCTTCGTAGCGGGAGGCGGCGAGGCGCGCCGCAACGAAAGAATGGATGTCGTACAAAGGTATGACCAGACTTTCAAATTTGGCGGTTTGAATCACCTTGCCTACCAAACCTTCCGTTCCGTTTTGGTAGGCGATAACCGGCATATCCACCGCGACTCCGTGGGCTTCCCCCCTGTTGATGGCCAGAGCTGAAAAAAGGTTGTCGGGATCCCGTCCGACAATTTGCGCGGGAATGGATGTATAGGCCGCCGTATCCAGAAAACCAAGCTGTTCGCGCAGACGTCTGTTTTCCATTATGATATCCGCCGCGCTCCGCTCCATCTGTTCGTAGCGATTCATACGGCTGACAAGTTCCGCGTACTCCTCGCGCAACACCGCCAACTCCTGAATCGCCGCGACCGTTCCGGACACCGCGGACGCCACCGCATGGACGCCGCCCCGCACTCCCAAAAAGAACGAGAGACCTATGTCCTTGAAGCTAAAGACAAAGGTGTTCGTCGAAAAGAAAAGCGACAGGAAAGAGACTGACGCCAGCGCTCCGAACACGACGCCTGACATATTAAAGGAAAATGATGGCTTTTTTCCCGCTGTATTTGGCATACCTTGTCGTTAACTATTCAATTTGTCATAGATGCTGCGGGAATTGTCGAAGTCTCTGGCGTACTCAAAGTATTTGCCAGCTCCCAACGCTACGCAATTAAGCGGGCTTTCAGCGACAAAGACAGGAACCTTAGTCTCTTTTGAGACAAGCTGGGCAAGCCCTTTAAGGAGGGATCCCCCGCCCGTCATCACGATGCCGCGCTCCGCGATATCCGCCGCCAATTCCGGCGGGGTTTCGCCCAACGTTTTCTTGATTTCGTCTATGATATGAAAGATCGGGTTTTGCAGGGCTTCGCGCACCTGATCAGCTTCAAGGTTTATCTTCTGGGGCAGTCCGGTGTTTGCGTTGATGCCCTTTACTTCCATGCTCATAATGGCGCTTGTTTCATCCGTTTCCGCGTTGCCTATCTCGATCTTGATCCGTTCCGCCATGTGTTCGCCGATGATGAGATCATGCGCAACGCGCACTTTTTTGACAATAGCCTCGTCAAATTCGTCCCCGCCGATACGGATCGCATTGGTTTTAACCATGCCTCCCAGAGAGATGACCGACACTTCGGTCGTGCCGCCGCCTATGTCACAGACCATGTGTCCGGCAGCTTCAAAGATCGGGATGTCCGCGCCTATGGCCGCGGCGAGGCTTTCTTCAATGACGACAACCTCCTTGGCGCCGGCTTTCAGGGCGCTTTCCTCAACCGCCCGGCGTTCAACTTCGGTGATGCAAGAAGGGATGCCAATAACCATGCGGGGTTTCACCAGCCGGTAGCGGGGCAACACTTTGGAAATAAAATAGCGCATCATCTTTTCACAAGAGTCAAGGTCGGCTATGACCCCGTCCCTCAATGGACGTGTGGCGATATATTTTTCCGGCGTCCTCCACAGCATGGTTTTTGCGTCCTTGCCGACGGCGACGATCCGCTTGGTTCCCTTCTCAAAAGCGACAACCGAAGGCTCGTCAAGGACTATCCCTCTTCCCCGTATATATATAAGGGTGTTGCATGTTCCCAAGTCAATGCCAAGTTCCGAAATAGCTCTAAACATTATATTCTCCCCAAAATGTATTGCAAACGGCCTACCGCAAAGCAAGCCGTGAACGCGATGATCTATGCGCGGGATCAACCAAAACAGCTCTTCGCCACTCGGCGCGCGCCCGTATCATATTGTTTCTCGCGGCGTTAATTTCTCCCAACCAATAATGAGCTTCGGCGCTTTCGCCGAAATCTTTCAAAATCGTAGTGTACTGACCTTCCGCCGCTGAATAATCTTCCTGCCTGAAATAAACATCCCCAAGCGCGAACCTCGCCCGCCTTTTGGCGGCGTCATCTTTAGAAGTGTCGATACAGCGCATAAGATACGCGGACGCCATGCTAAAATCGTCCATAGCGGAATACGAGTTTGCTATTGACAACAGCAACGCGTCCGAAAGCCGCTCTTCCATTCGCGGCGAATTCAACGCTTCCGTTAGAGCGGCGACGCTCAGAGGGTAATCGCGCAACGCCGCATACGCTATTCCCAGGTATTCATTCATATCGTCTCCAAAAAAACCCGCCTGCTTCGCAAACTCCAGCGATTGAACCGCCAAATCAGCGTATTCCGCGCCTTTGCTGTAATACGCCTTTCCCAACACATATTGAATCGCTCCCTCCATACCGGAGTTTTTAACAAGCGTCGCCTTACGGAGGCTATGTATACATTCTTCAATGTAAACAGCCTTGTCGGGAGCCGTGATCTGCGCCAACGCAAGTTGATACGCCGAAAAACCGCGTAGAACAAGCGCCTCGTAATCAAGCGGCTTTTCTTCCAGCGTTTCTCCGCTTATATCAAATATCTCTTGGTAAGAGCCGTTTTCCCATAGATCCTGCGCCGTTATCCTGTCGTCAATAAAATTTTCCCGTATATGCCACATAACGATTGCAACGCCAGATACTAAAACAGTTATACATGCTGCCGATGCGATTGTCTGAAAAAACCGTTTCCGCCGGAGACGCATTCCATAATCTGATGTTTTTTTTATAAATTTTTTCATCGCGGTTTCTGTATGATAGAATATTTTTGTATGAAAAGTCAACACTCCATTTCGCAATAAGCGCGCTTTTCAATATCCGCTTGCCCAGTCCCGGCAACTTCACTCCCGCGCCGCCGCGCTCATACCCCCATGTCTAGAGCGCCTCGTACACGCTTCGGGCGATGGGCATACGCCGCCCCATGCCGAACGCCCGCTTCGACACTTTCAGCACAGGCGGCGCCTGGCGGCGTTTGAATTCCGCTCTCGCCACGGACATGATGATCTTCTCGACAAGCTCCGCCTCCCAGCCTTTGTCCACGATTTCTTCTTTTGAAAGGTTGTCAAACAGATAGCATTTGAGTATCTCGTCGAGAACTTCGTAAGGGGGCAGGCTGTCCTGATC
The DNA here is from genome assembly GCA_031257675.1 of Treponema sp. Lineage (GTDB taxonomy): Bacteria > Spirochaetota > Spirochaetia > Treponematales > Breznakiellaceae > JAIRKH01. The sequence goes on from JAIROG010000097.1 coordinate 13,982, forward strand.
CGTCTGATTCGGGCGAAGCTCCGCAGACGGCGGCTTGGTGAGAATCGCCTCCGGTATGATGATGTTCCCCTCCTGTACAGCCGCTTTTTCGTTGATGCGCCGGCATAGCGCGAAAACTTCGGTCTTGAAAAGATCGCCGATGGGAGCGAGCGCGCCGTTTGTGTCCCCATACAAGGTGCAGTACCCCATGGCCAGTTCGCTTTTATTGCCAGTCGTGAGCAACATTGAGGAAAATTTGTTGGAATACGCCATGAGCAAAGTTCCCCGAATGCGGGCTTGCAGATTTTCCTCGGCGCTGTCGAAAGGCTTTTTCTCGAACGCCGGTTGCAATGTCTCAAGGAAACTCGTGAACACCGGCTCTATGGACAACGGCGTATACCGGCAACCGAGTCGGGCGGCAAGCTCCGCCGCATCGTCCTTCGATCCTTGCGAGGAAAAGCGCGAAGGCATACTGAAACACACGGTTCTGTCTTGCCCCACGGCTCTCACCGCCAAGTACGCGGTCAGCGCGGAATCAATGCCGCCGGAAAGCCCAAGGTGGACGCGGGTGAAACCGCATTTCGCCATGTAGTCCCGTATGCCTATGACGAGCGCTTCTTCAATGACATCAAGTTCATTGCCGGGTTTCACGTCCTCCCACCGCATATCAACCGCCTCACCCGCCGCTTCGCCGGTCTTGGCGTCAAAGATGAACATATCCTCGCTAAAAGCCGGTCCCTGCAACAGCGGCTTCTGAGCGTCAGGAAGCACGGCGAACGACCGTCCGTCAAAGACGATCGAATCATTCGCGCCCACAGCATTGATATATGCAAGCGCCACACCGCCCCGTGTGCTGATGCGCTTTGCCAGACTGCGCCGCGCCGTGAGTTTTTCCGCCACATACGGGGACGCGGATGGGACGCAGAGCAGGGTGATGCCCTGGTCGAACAGCTCTTTCACCGGATCGCGGACGTAGCTCGCGCCGAGCGCGCCGGTTTCCCGCCATACATCTTCGCAAATCGCAACGCCTATGCGCTCCCCCTTGTACTCAAACACGTTCCACTCACGGGCGCCCTCAAAATTGCGGGCTTCATCAAACACATCGTAGGTGGGGAGCAGAGTCTTGATCTGCTCAAACACGAGCTTCCCGTCTAAAATGACGCCGTAGGCGTTTGCCAGCGATTTTCCAAACGAGTACGGACTCCGCCGCACAAAGCCCACGCCGCAGGCTATGTTTCCGGGCAACATACGCTGAAGCTCGTGAACAGTCTGCATATTCTTCTCGACAAAACAATCTTGATCAAGCAGATCCATGGGCGGATACCCGCATACGGCAAGTTCAGGAAAAAGGATCATGTCCGCGTTCCGCGACAAGGCTTTTTCCGTCCACGCGCGTATTTTTTCCCTATTGCCGGTGAAATCGCCGATGCAGGAATTTATTTGCGCAATCGCTATATTCATGGCTGCCATACTATATGATATGGGACATATTGACAAGAGGATCGCTAGGGATGTCTTGCCGCGCGCATTATACAGGGAATCGCGGCGGATGCTCTTGCCCTTGCATATTCGCTCCTTTTTTGTTATGCTTGCCTTCTATAAAATAATATCAGAAGAAATTAGAGGAGAATTATTATGCCGACACCTGGAGAACGAATTGTTGAATTGTGTAAAACGTATTCCGTCAGCAATGAGACGCTGGCTGAACGCAGCGGTTTAAGTCTCGAACTTATCAAACATATTACTGAAAATGGCCATATTCCCGACCTTGCCCCGCTTCTAAAGATTTCACGCGCACTGGGCGTCAGGCTGGGTACGCTTCTTGATGACAATGAAAGACTCGGTCCCGTGATCACCCGCGCCGGCGCCGCGAATGAGACTCCCCGTTTCATAACCGGACTGCCTGCGGGCGCGAGCGCCGCAAGCGGCGGGGAAGGGCGCGGCGGGCTTACATTTAAGGCGCTTGCCGCAGACAAAGGCGGCAGACACATGGAGCCGTTTATCGTAGACATCGCGGTTGACGCGGAACAGAAGAAATCCGCCCATGAGGGTGAGGAATTCATCTATGTCCTGAATGGCAACCTCTCGCTCGAATACGGCGCCGATACACATACGCTTCATGCGGGCGATTCGATCTTCTACGACTCGATAGCGCCGCACCGCCTTCTTTCCGCTGACCAGCAACCGGTGAAGATTCTCGCCGTAATTTACACGCCGGCGTAATGGAGATCAATCGTGGCTATAAAATTTGAAACGACTTTAAGCGCGGTTTTGCGGAAAAACGCCCAAGAACAGCCGGATCACGAGTTCATCGTATACGCGGATCGCGGTTTGCGATGGACATACGCCGAATTTGACAAACGGGTTGACGATCTTGCCCGCGGGTTTCTCGCCATCGGGCTTGAAAAAGGCGACCACATCGGGATATGGGCGCCCAATGTGCCGGATTGGCTCACGGTCCTGTTCGCGTCCGCCCGTGCCGGCATGGTGCTGGTTACGGTGAACACCGCGTACAAGACTCACGAGCTTGAATACCTGATGAAGCAGTCCGATCTCGCCTGCCTCTGCCTTTCCGATGGATACCGCGACAGTGATTACGTGGCTATGGTGAATGAGCTTGCGCCTGAAATAAAGACCGCGCCTCGGAATTGCCTGAGATCGGAGAGATTCCCCTATTTGCGGCGCATGGTCTACATTGGGCAGCAAAAACACCGGGGCATGTACAGCTTTCCGGAGCTGTTGCTGCTGGGGCGGCATACGGATATGGCGCAACTCCACGTGATTGAAGCCTCGTGCGAGACAGAGGATGTGGTGAACATGCAGTACACCTCCGGCACTACGGGCTTCCCCAAAGGCGTCATGCTGACGCATCGGAATATTCTCAACAACGGCTACAGCATCGGCGAGTGCCAGAACATGACGAATAAAGACATCGTATGTCTGCCGGTGCCGTTTTTCCACTGTTTTGGGCTTGTGCTTGGCATGATGGCGATTCTCACCCACGGCGCGACCGCCGCGCCGGTTGAAAACTTCGATCCGCTTGTCGTGCTTGCGACCATTCAGAAGGAAAAATGCACCGCGGTATACGGGGTGCCGACCATGTATATAGCGGAAATGAACCATCCTATGTTCACCATGTTCGATAAATCAAGCCTGCGGACAGGCATCATGTCCGGATCCTACTGTCCCATCGAGCTGATGCGCCGCGTCATGGACGAGATGCATATGCCGGAAATCACCATTCCCTACGGTCTCACCGAAGCTTCGCCCGTCACCACCATGACCAAAACCGACGACCCGATTGAGGCGCGGGTGGAAACCGTGGGCCGGGCTTTAGAGGATGTGGAGGTTGCCATACGCGATCCGGAGACAGGCGAGGAATGTCCGGTTGGGGTGCAGGGCGAGTTTTGTAGCCGGGGCTACAGCAATATGAAGGGGTACTACAAGATGCCGGAAGCCACGGCGAAATGCATTGATGAAAACGGCTGGCTTCATTCCGGCGACTTGGGCGTCAAAGACGAGCAAGGGTATTTCCGCGTTACCGGGCGCATCAAGGACATGATCATCCGGGGCGGCGAAAATATTTATCCCAAAGAAATTGAAGATTTTCTCTACACCATGCCCGGCGTCAAAGACGTGCAAGTGGTGGGCGTTGCCAGCAAGAAATACGGAGAGGAAGTCGGCGCCTTCGTCATTTTGCACAAAGATGCCGCTATGTCGGAAGAGGATGTCAAAGATTTCTGCCGGGGCAAGATTAGCCGCTTCAAAATACCCAAATATGTGTTCTTTGTCGATTCATTCCCGCTTACCGCAAGCGGCAAGGTGCAGAAGTACCTTATGCGGGAAATGGGATTGCAGAAGGTTCAGGAATTGGGCATTGCAACGTAAGGGACATAGGGCGCCTTTGCCGCTCCGAAGTCGAATGGAACCGCCCCGCCTTGAAGAGCGGGCCGGTTCATTAATCGGCCGGCTTGCGACGGTTGCGGGCAGTCCGCGCATAACCGGACGCAAGCGCGCCATAAGTCCGCGCGCCCTTTCGAACCAAGCCAGTCATAAGGCGCGTATCGTTTCGCGGCTTCATGTGCAAGGGGCGGGGAGGAGCGGATGCTAGCGATAATGGGTGTAACGCGCCGCCGGAAATTGGAAAACTTCTCACGGAAAACTGGAATTTACGCCCGCCTTAAAACGCCGGTAAAAGTCCCCCGCAAGCCATGCGCGGGGACATTTTATTGTGGTCATATCTGACCGTTATTTTCCGAGTCAGTTCGCCTTTACTGACCGCCGTTGCCATTCAGGAATATTCCACCCCTATGATGTCATTATAAAATCGATTTGTTGTTTCGGTTTCCATACCTTTTTTATAGCGTCTTTACCGGTTTCCCACTATATTGCCTGAAGAGACTTGGATTTAATCGCCAAAACATGGAGAATCCGCCTGCCATTCTGCCAGCTATTAGGGCGTGTTCAATATTTTTACAAGATTCGCAATTAGTACTATTTATTTATCTCCTCATGGAGCCTTGACAGCGCCTTCGCCCCCGCTTCAATCACAGGCGAAACCTTCCGGTCAAAGGCTTCTTCGCTTGCCGGATACAGCAACTTGTTCCCTCTTTGCTAACAGTCTCTAATTTATAGCGCCCCAATCTTTCTGATTCGCAAATCGCAGGTTCGCGCGCGGCGCCGGCAGGTTCATTTTAAGGAAGAGTTATAATTATATACTTTGAACTTACAAGGGGGAAAAGGAAAAAGTCTGGCGGCGGCCTGCTTTCCCGCGTAGGCAGTATCATCGGCGCGGGAGGGCTTAACTTCCGTGTTCGGGAAGGGAACGGGTGTGTCTCCTCCGCCATGGCCGCCAG
>JAIROG010000110.1 GCA_031257675.1 Treponema sp.
GATAGGGCTACCAATGGGTATTCAACGGCTTCATCCGCCTATTTATTGTATTCGAATGTCTCAACCCGCGCCTTCAAGTTCACCATAAGCGGAACCTGCCCGGCTGGGACGGACATACCCTTCACCGTACCCTTCACCGACTCATGGGGGAACGTATGGACGGACGCTCTGACCGTACCGGTGGAATAGATTTGGAACATATCTATAGTTTTGGACGCTCCCATTAGCCTTTCACAGATTAACAGAGCCTTTGTGAAGGGCTAGGGCGGCTGTACCGCTTGTTTTCGCAGCGAAGTCTGGCGCCCTGACAGACAGCCGCCGCCGCTCTTTCAGAGATAGAGAAGCGCGCTGAGAAAAACATAATTTTTACCGCCAACCTACTTGACATAAAATGGGAAATCAGGTAGATTACTCAAAGTATACGTTCAAAACAGCGAAGTTTCCCGTGTGTGTACCGGCATTTTGTGAATGTCTCCTTCGTCTAGTGGTCAGGACATCGGGTTTTCATCCCGACAACAGGGGTTCGACTCCCCTAGGAGATGATTAAATGCGTTGCAGGCGCAACGCGCAAGGCATTATATTATACGCCATAAGGAAGGGCAGTTGGCAGAAAAAGATTTGCGGATCAATGAACAAATTAGGGTGAAGGAAGTTCGTCTCATTCGGGACGAGGGAGAGCGGCAGGGAATCATGCCGATTCAGTCGGCGCTTGAAATCGCCCGTTCCATAGGGCTTGACCTTGTGGAAGTTGCGCCTCAGGCTGTTCCGCCTGTAGTTAAAATTCTTGATTATGGCAAAGTTAAATTTGAAAACGAGAAAAAAGTCCGCGACTTAAAGAAAAAGCAGAAATTGCTTAAACTGAAAGAAATTCGTATGCAGCCAAAAATCGATGATCACGATATGGAATTCAAATCCAAGCATGTTAAAGAATTTCTCGCGGAAGGCAACAAGGTCAAAGTTACAATCAGGTTTCGAGGCAGGGAGCTTGCCCATACGGAACTGGGGTTTGGCGTTATGAACGATATGTTAAAACGCATTGAAGGCGAATATGTCATGGACAAGCTTCCGGCGATGGAGGGGCGGAATATGTCCATGATAGTAAGCCCGAAAACCAAGAAATAATGAGGATAGCAGTATGCCGAAAATGAAGACAAGAAAGAGCGCAGCAAAACGTTTTTCTTTTACCGGAACAGGCAAGGTTAAGTACAAAAAGCAAAACCTTCGTCACATTTTGACTAAGAAGTCGACTAAACGGAAACGGAATCTCCGCCACGCCGGCATCTTGTCGAAAGACAATGTCGCCGTCATTAAAAAGCAGCTTCTGCCCAACGGGTAAGCCCGACGGGTGAGCATAAAGAAAAGGAGAGAATATGCCGAGAGCGGTGGACGGGGCGAAACGAAAGAATCGCCGCAAAAAGATATTAAAACTCGCAAAAGGGTATTGGGGAAGGCGCCATTCAAATTTTAAAACCGCAAAAGACGCGGTGACAAAGAGCCTTTCTTACGCATACCGCGACAGAAGAGACCGGAAAGGCGATTTCCGCCGGATTTGGATTGTGCGCATCAACGCGGCGTGCCGCGCTGAAGGCATTAGTTATTCGCGTTTTATAAACGGACTTAATAAGGCGGGCGTTGTAATCAACCGGAAGGCGCTTGCAAGCCTCGCGGTTGAAGACGCGGCGGCTTTTAAAGTTATTGCGGAAAAGGCGAAAGTCGCTCTGGGGGTGTTGTAATATGGCTACACTGGAGAATGTAAAATTATTGGAGGCGAAGGTCGCCAAGGCGGTGGAAGTGGTGAAGCAATTGGCGGGAGCCAATGCCGCGCTTATAGAAGAAAATAGTCATCTCAAGAAAAGAAATGATGCGCTTCAAAATCAGATAAGCGAGCTTGAGTTTTCAATACTTGGCTACAAGGAAGATCAACAGAATATTGAGAGCGGCATCCTTTCGGCGCTGGACAAGCTTAATCAGGTTGAAGACTCTCTGGAAACTAACGGCGCGGAGTCAGAGCGGTATGCGGATTCCGGTCAGCCGGACGTTCAGCATGAACAGCCTGCCCAGAATCCTCATAATAACGGAGAGATATTCCACGAACAGGGATATCAAGGCAATACCGTCTATTATCCCTCGTGAAGACATGGCGAAAACCAAACTCTGCATTGAAGTGTTGGGAGCCTCGCTTTCTATTGCGGCGGAGAAGGATTCCGAATACCTCAACCGTTTGCTTGAACGGTATCAACTGGCGGTTGAGGAAACACAAAATTCAACGGGACTCAAAGATCCGCTCAAAGTGGCTATTTTAACCGGTTTTCTTGTGTATGAGAAATATCTCAGTCTATGCGAGCGTCATACGGCTGAACAAGAGATCAGCATACGTGAAGAACAGGAAACTGAAAAAATAACCCTCCATCTCCTTGAATGTATGGATGAAATACTAGAAAACGGAGGATAATATGCATCCCGTTTTTAAGCTTAAAAATCAGGTGAAACACTACGCATGGGGTTCGCCGGATTGGATTCCTAAACTGCTTGGAGAAAAAAATCCCGATAATAAACCCTATGCCGAATTGTGGATGGGCGTTCACCGGGACGGGCAGTCTCAGACCGGCTGTAACGGAAAAACAATAAGCCTTGCGGAACTTATCGGACGAGACGCCGCATTGTACCTTGGCAAGGCGTCAGCAAGCGCCGCCGCAGGCGCCGCTTCCCTTCCGTTTTTGTTCAAACTGCTTGCCGCAGACAAACCGCTTTCCATACAAGCCCATCCCAGCCTCGAACAGGCGCGAGCCGGTTTTGAGCGGGAAAACAGCGCGGGCGTTCCGCTTGACGCGCCTGAACGAAACTACAAGGACGCCAACCACAAACCGGAAATCATCTGCGCCCTTACGCCATTTAAGGCGATGGCGGGCTTTAGGGAAACTGATGAAATTCGCGCCCTGTTTGGCGCCTTTGGCATGAAAAGCCTCGCCGGTGTGAAAGCGGCGCTTGATTCGGGGCTGAAGGCGTTTTTACAGGCTTTGTTCGCGCTTCCGCCGGAAATCAGGCGCCGCGTATGCGAGCACGCCGCAACACAGGAGCGGCGGCTTTGCGAGTCGCATCCGCAATACCGCGACGTGTGGGAGACGGCCGCCTCTTTTGCGGAGCGGTACCCTTCGGATCCGGCGGCGCTCTCGCCTCTGTATCTGAACCTTATTTTCCTTGAAAAAGGTGAGGCTCTGTTTCTGCCCGCAGGGGTGTTGCATGCCTACATACACGGACTTGGCGTGGAACTTATGGCGAATTCGGACAATGTACTGCGTGGCGGTCTTACGTCTAAGTGTATTGACTTGCAAGAATTGTTCCATATACTTACGTTCTCGGCGTTTAAACCTGAAATTTTGCATCCTAATCCTTCAAAATATCCCGTAACATGCAAAGAATTTTCGCTTTCCGTTATGTATGATCAAGGCGTCTGGACGGAAGACGGTCCCGCAATCCTCATCGTTACGCAGGGAGAAGTTGGCGTTGTTTCTGGAGATGAAAAAAACAGCGAGAAGACTGAAACAAAATTGAAACAGGGGGAAAGCGCCTTCATCGCCGCAGGAAACGCGGGAAAACTTTCTTTGAATGGAAATTTCATCTTGTATATTGCGGGAATTGGTTTCGTGTGATATACTAATTTCCATGAGTTTGTGAAACGTCTCAATGGGAAATGAGCGGATGAGAATTTTTGTGGATGCGGATTCCTGTCCTCGAGCGGCGCGGGAATTGGTGTTGAGAGCGGCGCGGAAACGGCGTATAGAGGTGATTTTTGCGGCGAACAGGCGGATACCGGGTGTTGAAGGCGACTACGCCGTCATGGAAGTGTGCCCGGCCGGGGAAGGCGCGGCGGATGACCGGATTGTGGAATTGGCGCGGCGGGGCGATTTAGCGGTAACGCGGGATGTTCCGCTTGCGGCGCGGCTTGTTGAACGCGGCGTCGCGGCGCTGGATGACCGGGGCAGAGCGTACACCGGCGAAAACATCAGACAGTGGCTTTCCATCCGCAATTTTATGGTGGAGCTTGCCGGAAACGGTCTTGGCATGGAGCGCTCCGCTCATTATGGCAAGAAGGAACTTAAAACCTTCGCCGATAACTTTGATAGAATGGTAACAATCTCTTTGAAGGGGGCGTTATGAAAAAGTGCCGTCTGATGAGCCTTTTTCTTGTTTTCGGCGTGATTATGCTCTTTGCCGATTGCGCCGGTTCTGCTGACGGCAAAGCGGGCGCCACTATAAGTGTATATGATCTCTCATGCCCTGATGCGCAGCAATGCCTTTTGATTATTCCCCGTCAGATAACCGTGGTTGCCATAGACGGCGACACGGTTCAATGGAATTGGAACAACAGTGAAACACGCGTCAAAATTCCTTCCGGCTCGCATGTTTTGTCTGTAAAAAGGAAAAAAGAGGACGTTGACATCATGTTCAATTTTATGCAAGGCGCCTTTTATACATTTAATATAAAAAGTGGAACTGTAGCGATAATTGAGGCGGCTAAAGCGCAATGATTTCCGCCTTAAGGCGAGGTGTTAAATCAGATTTTATGAATAGGAGAAGCGTATGAGAATTCTGAAAAGACCGGCTCTTTTTTCTGTGTGTTTTTTGATTCTTATCTGCTTCTCCTGCGCGTCAACAGAAGAAACGCTGAAAGGCGACAAACTGGTGAAGCCAACGGCGCTCTCTGCGGGCGAGGGAGAATCCGAGATACACATAACATGGCGTGGAGGCGCTGACAACAATAAAACATCGTACCCGCTTGCGGTTACTATGGATTGGTACGAGTCTGACGACGCGATGAGAGCGGGGGATGGCGAGAAAGGGCGGCTTGTGGCTCAGATCGACAGGGGAAAATCAGAAAAAATCATCGTGAAAAACGGAGTGGCCGTCCTGCATCTTGCCGGAAGCGTGTACAATGCCAAAGACAATACGTGGAGCGCTGTTGAATCCGCAAAAGTGAGAAATTTTTCGCCTTCAAAGCTTGTGCCGATTGCGCTGGGAAATAATACAATAGGGGGAACGACTGTTGTAACGCATCCCTTGAGCAACATCATATATATAGAGGCGCTGGACGCGGGTTTGGACTGGTATCCCGTGAATGTAAGAAAAGCCCCGCTTCCAGATCGTGAGGACTCGTCTGTCCTTGAGGGGGACGCGGCTCCGGATCAGCGCGCTCAAGCCGGCGGAAAGGCGGATACCGAAACCAGATACAATATCGTCGTAGAGAATCAGCCGACAGGACCGTTTGGTATGAACGAACTCGAACAGATGGCGCAAAAGGGGCGGTTGACAAAGGAAAGCCTTGTCTGGAGGGAAGGGTTATCCCGGTGGGAAGCCGCCGGAAATATACCGGAACTCGCGCGCCTGTTTCAAACGGCGCAGGCTTCTCCACAAGAAGCTCAAACGCCTCCCCGGTACAGCGCGGCGTTCAACGGCATTTCGTCTGGACCGTATACGTTGGAACAAATCAAGTCGTTTGTTGAAAAAGGACAATTGACGAGGGAGACGCAGATATGGAAAGAAGGTTCTTCGCAATGGGTCGCAGCAAGCTCCATCCCCGAAGTCGCCGCGCTGATCCCGCAGCCTCAAACGCCGTCAGCGGGCGTTCAGCAAAATGACTTTTCGGCGGGTAAATTCTTCATTTTGGTAGACGGGCAACCGGCTGGTCCTCTGTCCATTGAGAACCTCAAGCAACAAATAGAGAAAAGGCAACTCGCCCGCAACAGCCTCGTCTGGAAGGAAGGGATGCAACAATGGGTCGCCGCGGAAATCCTCCCGGAATTAGCGAGCGTATTCCCGGTTATACCGCCGCCCCCGCCGCCTCAAGACAATCATTCATCCTTGCGGTACTATGTTGCGGTAAACGGTTATCCTGACGGACCGTACACCACGGACGAACTCAGGCAAAAACTTCAGATGGGACAGATTGGACAGCGCACCCTTATATGGAAAGAAGATATGCCCCAATGGGCGGCGATGAGCGCCCTGCCGGAATTCGCATCTCTGTTTAAAGCTTCAAACCCCGCGCCGAACATCGCAGCGCCAGCGGCTTCGTCGCAACAATTGGCGCAAATCAAGTACCATGTCGCCGTAAACGGTCTGTCTACCGGACCCTTTACCATTGAAGACCTCAAACAAAAGGTTCAGTCCGGGCAGTTGACAAGAACCACTCAGGTGTGGAAATCAGGTATGACGCAATGGGCGTCGGCAGATGCCATCGCTGAGTTGCAACCGCTGTTTTAGTGTTGTAGGGAAGAAAAAGTACAATCCGGCGTTTTTAAGCCCGCAATTGCGACGTGGGTCTCACGTTGAGCCTTTTCAACCTCCTATAAGGGGGCTATGAAGGCGCGTCTTGAAAGAACCTCGTCCGGCAGTTGTTTATGCCGAGAACGGGAGTTGAACCCGTACCCTTATTACAAGGAGGGGATTTTAAGTCCCCGGTGTCTACCATTCCACCATCTCGGCGACGCCATGATAATACCCTAAAAAAGAAATCCGGTCAAGGGCTTTTACGTTCATCTGTTTTATACTATAATAAACCCACTCATTTCGTACGCATGAAGCGTAAAGCATATATAAGAGGTGTTTATGACAAATTTACAAACCGCCCCTATCTTTTCAGACAATATGGTGGTGCAGAGAGATGTGGATGTTCCGGTGTGGGGAACGGGTGTTGAAGGAAAGACCGTTATGGTGAGCTTCGGCGACGGCAAAGCAGCCGGCGCAACCACAGGCAAAGCTCAGGCGGTTGTGCGCAATGGGGAATGGCGGTGTTCTCTTCCGCCGCAAAACGCGGGCGTCGCGGGCAGCCTGCGGGTGTCAGACGGAAGCGATGAAATCTGTTTCAAAAACGTCATAGCGGGCGATGTATGGCTTGCGGGCGGGCAGAGCAACATGGAACTTGAGTTGCAAAATTGTCTGAACGGCAAGGAAGAGCTTGCCATATGCGCTAATCCCAATATCCGCATATATCAAGCCGTAAAACAGGCGATTGTTGACGATGAGCTTTTGAAAGCCGAGCGGAACAATGGATGGAATATCTGCGCTCCTGACACGGCAGGCGCAATGAGCGCGGTCGCCTATTTCTTCGCCCGCAAGGTCGTGGCCGAGACCAACGTACCTATCGGGATAATCGGTTGCAATTGGGGCGGCACGTCCATAAGCTGTTGGATGAGCGAGGAGCAACTCCAGAGGAACAGAGCCGGTCAGAAATGCCTTGACGATTACGCCGCCCTCATTGGCGATAAAACCGATGAGCAATGGAATGCCGAAATGGAAGCCTATTTTACGGATTGGCGGGCGTGGGATGCCCGTATACAGGCGCGCCGCGCGCTCGATCCCACTGTCGGGTGGGAAACGCTGAACGCCGAGTGCGGCGAATGTCCGTGGCCCCAGCCCGCCGGCAGAAAAAGCCCGTATTGTCCAACCAACCTGTATCATTCCATGATACGTCGCGTCGTTCCCTTCGCCTTAAAGGGCTTTCTCTACTACCAGGGAGAAGAGGACTGGAGCCGCGCCGGCGACTACGCGGAACTGATGTGCCTCCTCATCGCTCAGTGGCGCAGAGATTGGAGCGATGGCAAGATGCCCTTCCTCTTTGCGCAGCTTCCCATGTATGCGTCAAAGAGCGAGTTTGACGCGGGGCTTGAAAACAGCAAGGAATGGTGCGTTATACAGGAGAATCAGTACAAGGCGTCGCAATTTGTCGCCAACACGGGCATGGCGGTCACCATTGATTGCGGCGAATTCGACAACATTCACCCGCTTGACAAGCAGACCGTAGGTTTCAGGCTTGCTTTGCAGGCGCTCAAGAAGGTGTACGGCAAGGATGTGGCCGCCGATGGCCCCATCTTTCGCAGAGCCGTGAACGAAGGGGGCGCCATCCGCGTGTATTTTGCCAACGCGGAGATTGGGCTTGAAAGCAGAGGCGTACTGGAAGGCTTTGAGGTCGCGGGCGAAGACGGCAGGTACTACAAGGCTGACGCGAGGATCGAGGGCGGAACCGCGCTTGTCTCTTCGGTTGCGGTGGCGGTTCCTACACGGGCGCGCTATGCATGGATCAAGTGGGGTCCCACGCCCCTGTACGCGAAGAATGGACTTCCGGCGATGCCATTCAGGAGTTGCGAGGCTGATCTCTGATGCGTTTCTCCTCACTTGTCAATATAAGCGCTCTTGTTCCCCGCACCGCCGAGTTATTTGTCAAAGGCGGCTATTCGTGGGTGTCTTTTGGGAAAGACTGCCTTGCGGGGCTTATGGTGGGCGTTGTCGCCATGCCGCTCGCTATGGCGTTCAGCATATCGGCTGGCGGAACCCCGGCGCAAGGCTTGTACACCAGCATCATCGCGGGATTCTGCGTGAGCGCGTTTGGCGGCAGCCGCTTCCAGATAGCGGGTCCGACCGGCGCGTTTGTGGTCATCATTTTCGGCGTAATAGAGCGGCGCGGCATGGAAGGGCTTGTCGCAGCTTCAATGCTTGCCGGACTCATGCTTATCGCTATGGGACTGTGCGGATTCGGCAAATTCATTAAATACATACCATATCCGGTTACGACCGGTTTTACCGCCGGCATCGGCGTACTGATCTTTTCCCAGCAAGTGAAAGATTTTTTCGGCATGACCATAGAGAAAAGCTCGCCTGAATTTTTTGAGGAATGGCTCCAATACATTAAGGCGCTTCCCACGGTTGATTTCGCCACCTTTGCGGTAGGACTCGGCGTTGCCGCAATTATCGTGCTGTCGCGCGTTTTTGCGCCCCATGTTCCGGGCGCGGTCGTCGGCATACTGACACTCACCATCGTGTGCGCGGTCTTCAAACTGCCGGTTGAAACCATTCAGACTCGTTTCGGCGGCATACCGTCAAGCATGGCGCTCCCGCGCCTGCCGCTTATCACATGGGAAGTGGCGCGGGACGTGTTTCCAGACGCCTTTACCCTCGCGTTGCTCGCCGCAATCGAGTCCCTGCTCTCCGCCGTAGTCGCCGACGGCATGACCGGCGACAGGCACAACTCCAACACCGAGCTTGTCGCGCAGGGCATAGGCAACATCGCCTCGGTTCTTTTCAACGGCATACCGGCGACCGGCGCGATTGCCCGCACCGCGACAAACATCAAATCCGGCGCGGCAAGCCCTGTGTCGGGCATCGTACATTCAGCCGTACTTGTGCTGTTCGTACTCTTCCTCGCGCCGGCTGCATCCGCAATTCCGCTCGCCTGCCTTTCCGCAACGCTGATGATCGTCTCGTGGGACATGAGCAATATTCCCCGCGTCATCCGCATCATCAAGACCGCGCCGAAAAGCGACGCAAGCGTACTTATAGCGACATTCATCCTTACTATCGCAGTTGATCTGACCTTCGCGGTTGAAGTGGGCGTGATCCTTGCGATTTTCCTGTTCCTGCGCCGCATGATCGAGGTAGGCGGCATAAAAAGCGCAAACAACGATCTGATCATGAATTTGGCTTACGGAGACATTGACAACCGGAACGTGGATGTCGGCTCGATACGAGCGTTGCATCAAAATGACATTGAGGTGTACGAGATAACCGGGCCCTTCTTTTTCGGAGTCGCGGACATGTTGCAAAACATCCTCCGGCATGTCTCAGAATCGCCCAAAGCCATCATCCTGCGCATGAAAGACGTTCCCGCCATTGATTCAACGGGCGTCACCGCGCTTGAGTCCTTCCTCGCCCAGTGCAGGCGCCGGAAAATAACGCTTATTCTCGCCGAAATAAAAGATCAGCCGAAAAGCGCGCTTGAGAAAACCGGATTCATAGCGGACGTGGGGGAAGAAAACATCATTCCTTCGCTTGATGAGGCGGTGGTTCAAGCTGGGAAAAGGGGGGGGACGCAATGAATAACGGCGCAAGCGTACAAAAAGCTCTGGTTTTAACCGTTATTATGGGAGCGGTCATCTTTTTTTGCCGGGCGTTCCCGTTTCTGATCTTTCGGGACAAGGCGAAAAACCGCGTCGTCAAGAACAACTCGTCGTTCGCCGTATTACTCACCTTTGTTGAAAAAGTGGCGCCACCGGTCGCCATGGCCGCGCTTGCCTTCAATGCGGTCGCCTCTCCGGTAAAAGACGCCATATTGGAACATCGCGGCAGCGCCGGCAACGCCGTTAGCGTTCTCTGCGCGTGTCTGCCGCTTGCCGCAGGCGCGGCGTTTACCGCCGTTTCGTACGTGTGGAAACGCAACGCGCTCGTCAGCATATTCGGCGGAACCATCCTGTATATGGCGCTTGGAAAGATGATCGGATGAGCCGCGTAACGCCGGGCTTTCCTGACGTGGCGGGTTTTGCCAGCGATTCGCAGGAAATAGGTATGATAATAAGCGCAAGCAGAAGAACTGACCTTCCAGCATATTACACGGATTGGTTTCTTAATAGAATAAAGGAGCGTTATGTCTGTGTAAGAAACCCCATGAATATACATCAAATCAGTAAAATAAATCTTAATCCTGATGTTGTTGATTGTATTGTCTTTTGGAGTAAAAATCCAAAACCGATGTTAGATAAACTTCAATTTCTAAAAGAATATACGTGTTATTTTCAATTTACACTCAATTCTTATGGCAGGGATATAGAAGCGAATCTCCCTCGTAAGAAAGAAACTCTTGAAACATTTAAAAAATTGTCTGATATGATCGGCCCGCAAAAAGTCATTTGGCGCTATGATCCCGTCTTTCTTAATGAGAAATATACTATTTCATACCATATAGATAAATTTTATGAATTAGCGGGCATCTTGAAAGGATATGCCGAGAAAGTGACATTCAGTTTCATTGATTTTTATAAAAAAATTACGGAAAACGTTAAGTCATTTAGAATCAACGAAATGACAAATGAAGAAAAAAATATCATAGCCGGATGTTTTTCACGAATAGCGAAAGAGAACAATCTTCTTATAGACACTTGCGCGGAGGACATTGACCTCTCAAAATATAATATCGATCATGCCAGATGTATTGACGGCAGGTTAATTGCAAAAATAACCGGATATAATCTTATAGCGAAAAAAGACAAAAATCAACGGCTTGAATGCGGCTGCGTTGGAAGCGTTGATATTGGCGCGTACAATTCTTGTTCAAACGCTTGTGTGTATTGTTATGCAAACTACAGTCAAAACATTATTGCAAATAATCTCAAAAGGCATAATCAATGTTCGCCTTTGCTTATGGGAGAAATGCATAATAACGATGCCGTCAGCGAAAGAAAGGCGACAAGCGATAAGACATTGCGGAATTTATGCCCTTGATTAATTTTCTTCCATACAAATGATCTAACACTTGAGAATCCGATGATGACTCTTTTTGATTACGGCTATAAAATCAAAGACGGCCTTTTGATTTAAATATACAGGGATCGTTAAGTTTTTATTGCCCCCCCCCCCCCCCTCATGATATTTTATCCACAAAATGTCGCTTTGTCAACTATATTAACGCGGCGCCGCGCATAACGTTCCGGGTGTATGCGACGTTGTTGCAAGCCCGAATAAGGAAATGCGCAACAAGACCAGGGCTGGCAAAATGTGGGTGGAGTGGAGCGTGGGAATGGAGCGTTCCCCAGCTACGCTGGGGCGCGGAATGACCTAGCCACACGGATCTCCAAGCCGCATGCTGGCGGCGAGGCGTAAGCGCTCCTGTTATGCGATGTTTTTTGTTCTTCAAACTACGCTCCGCTTTCATTTTGCCAAGAGCAAGAAAAAACCGCGCCGCCGCGCTTATGTTCATATACATTGGTATTAAATTGTTTCATAAATTTTGCCCATGTCAAGTCTCACTAATACCTATTTTATGATATTTTCATACGGTACAATCCGGTGACATCGGCGGCGCTTTTGACCGGCAGGCGGCGCTCCGGACCTGTGTCATATCACATTAAGCGGCATTAAGGGACGAAATCCGTCCGGTACTTTCATCCAGTCCACCCATTAGAAAATCATTAAACCATATCTCGCTTCTATTTTCAGCCGTTTCTTTTATGCTGGCGTAATACCGGCAAACGAATTTCCGCTCCACTTCTGCGCCCTCCCAGATCCACCGCGATTTTTTATATATGTTTTTAGGACGTTTCATTCCCAGTTCTTCATGCGGACGCACATTGTTGATCTCTTTCCGGCAGTCACTCATTTCTCCACCGCTTTTTCCCCCGCGTTTTTTTTCATGTCCCGGCGCATCCCGCTCACGCCATTCGTTCTGGCGCGGATATCCGGGGTCGTCCATGTCTATATGAACAGCGACAGTCCGCAGGTGTGGAAAAGCGGCTTGAAAACGGACTTTACATGAGTTGCATATCCCTTTTCGAGGATTTCTATCGTTGGCAGGCGTTTGCTGTATTCGTCCCGCGCTGTTATCGGCGGACGCTTCTTTACCCGCGCCTGTAGACGGTCTTCCGTCTTCTTCTTCACGCGTTTTTTCCTGCCGGTATATCCTTCTTTTCTGAGAAGTCCTCAACGGCGCTCCGCGCCGGCGCGTATGTTCCGTTGGGGGCATTTTATACGCTGCCCGGCATTTGTATTTTTCTTTGAGTTTCAAAAGCCGCTTGCGCCCGGTCTTCGCGCTTATTCCAAACTTCCGGCAAATTTCCGCAAACGTTTCTTCCCATTGCCAAACCCTCCATTGTTTAGATTTGGCTCTGATCTTACCTGAAAGTGTCACCGATGTGTCCGGCCACACCGCGCGCGCACCGCAAGACGCTTGGTTAAAAAAGCGTTTGGGCGTACTCCTCAAGACGCTTGGTTAAAAGAGAAAAATTTTCCGTACTACGTTATGCCTTCATTGTTTACGCCCTTTGTGGCGTATAACACTTGTAGGCGTATGACGCGCCGCTTTGTTTTCTGTGGGGTAGACATGGTTTAAGAGATATTTTCGTAGAAAAAATCTGTCGCTCTTGGGGTCAAGCGGCGCCAGTATTGACAACAGGCGGACAAACCAGTACAATCAATCAATGATACACAGATGCCTGTGGGCTGAAAAACACCCAGAGCTGACAGCCTACCATGATGACGAATGGGGAACGCCCCTTAAAGACAGCAAGAAACTTTTTGAAGCCATTGTACTTGATTGCGCGCAAGCGGGACTTTCATGGTTCACTATTTTGAGACGCCGCGATGGTTATCGCGCCGCTTTTGACAATTTCGAGCCGCAAAAAGTCGCGGCATACACCGAAAAAGACATGGAACGCCTCATGGCGGATGAGCGAATTGTCAAGAACGAATCCAAGATCCGCTCGGCTATAGAAAACGCCAAAGCGTACTGCAAAATGGCGGATAGAGGGAGAGACTTCTCGGATTGGCTGTGGGCGTTTGTGGATCACAAGCCCATTGTCCATTACTACAAAACCGAGAAAGAAATTCCGTCAACCACGGATCTGTCGGACAGAATCGCAAAATCACTGAAAAGACGGGGGTTTACCTTTATAGGTTCCACAAACACGTATGCGTTTATGCAGGCGGTAGGCATGGTGAACGATCATATACTGGGTTGCTTCCGTCATCCAGATTATCAAGAACCTGATTCTTAAATTGCGTTTTGTTTATAGCGCTTCTACTTTACAAACAGGAATAGATACAGGAATAGATATAATAAAATAATACATTATGGCTTATGATGAAAAATTGAGAAGGCGTGTAATACAATATAAAGATTCCGGGCATACTTTTGCCGAAGTCTATGAGTCGTTCGGCCGCGAAGTTATTATGTGTGGAAAGCGGAACTCGAAAAAAAAGGGAAGACAGGGAATCATTATCCCAAAAGCCGCAAGGGGAAAATAGACCCCCGAAAGGCTAAAAGAAATGCCCCTGAAAACCGCGCATGCACGGATGAAAGCGGCATAAACGATGATGTAAAGCGTGAATATGGGCGGGCGTTACGCGGAGTAATGGCCGGAGACGGCAAACGCGGGCGGAAGTTTCACCGCGTCAATGCGGTTGCCGGACAAATCACGGCGCGGACGGTGTAAGGCGTCCGCCGCCTTTATGCTGTCAGGGAACCATGAACGGAGTCCGGTTTGAGGAATGGTTTGAAAACAGTCTTTTAAGAACGGCAGGGAAAGGGAAAACGGTCATTATGGACAGGGCGCGTTTTCATAGAAAAACAAAGCTCGAGGAGATACGCAAAAGGCGCGAAGTGTTTTTAGTATACCTGCCGCCCTATTCTCCCGATTTCAATCCCATAGAGAAGACATGGGCGAATATGAAAAAGGATTTACGAAGCGGCGCGCCGTTACACGGTTTAATTGAAAGTTCTGTCTATGCTTATTTATCTTGATGTTTTTCCAGTAGAAGCGCTATAGCGTATCCTTACAGAGCGGCGCGAGTTTTATCCGTATGTCGCCGTACATGGTGTTCTGGAATATCAGTATCATCCTGATTTTCACCGCTTCCAGAATCGCCAGAAATGCGCATACAATGTCCGCCGCAGAATGCCGGGGCGCCACAAGATCGGCGAAGGCGCATTCGCCCCGGTCTTCCAGAAGCTCGATCATGAGCGCGATTTTTTCATTCACCGACACCTCTTCATACAGGTCTATGATGCGCTCGGAAGTGATGTTGCGCATAAGCGCGGAAAATGTCCTGAGCAGATCCCACACATCGGCTTTTTGCCACAACTCGTCGTCGGCAAAGGGAATATCCCGCTCCGTTTTTTTTCGCTCAATGACAAGTTCAACCTCACGCTCCCGTTCCTCCATAAGCTCGGAGAGTTTCTTGAATTGCTGGTATTCTATGAGTTTCTCAACCAGACCCTGCCGGGGATCTTCCGCATCATCCTCAACGCCGATTTCCACGGGCAACAACATCCTGCTTTTTATGTACAAAAGGTCTGACGCAAGCGCATGGAATTCGCTGGCGTCATCAAGATCGAGCGCGTCGGCTGTACGCAGATATGCAAGGTACCGCTCGGTTATTTCGGCAACCGGTATGTCATAGATGTTCACATCGTTTTTCTTGATGAGGAAGAGAAGCAGATCGAGCGGTCCTTCAAAGTCTTTTAATATGACATTGCGACCGCCGGACATCGTGGCGGCCGCTTCCGCGTTTGGAGTTGGAGGTTGCTGCATACCGATTGTATCATATAGGGAAGCGCCGCCGTTGTCAACCTGTCAGCCTTTTTCTTAATCCCTCAGCGTAGAGCGTGTTTGCAAACCCAACGGCGGATGGACAAGCGGCGTGTCAAAAGATGGTTTTCAGACTCTTTTTTCAAAGAACGTTAGAATTCTTAAAAACCTCCTTGAATTTTTTAACCTACGCCGCAATACATGCCAACAGAAAGTCGCTCATAAAAATGGCGCAAACCATCCCTATAAGATGCGGGGCGCGGAAGCCTCTCTCCATGCGCATACACAGGAGGCGGAGAGGAATTCCATTGCAAACCTCTTGGGGTTGGACACGCCCCTCCCGCTTTGTTCTAATGTAGCTCTATAAACCCATACTGACGGCGAGTCTCGAATTTTCTTACAAAAATAGCGCGAATGAACACGGGCGGTTCTAACGCCGTAAAGCCGCATACGATGAATCGCGCGCGACTCTGTCGCGCCGCTTGAACTCCTTGCGTAAAGATTGACGGGAGATTGTTTTGTTCAAAACAAGAGTATACCCGGCGCCGGAGATTCTTGCAGGATGCCGCCGGGAGCGGAGGCGTGAAAAATGCTGTTTGCCATGCCATATTCTCGCTTCTCGCTCTACGGCGCATCTCCCCCTCTTTTTTGCCTCCGCGTATCTGGGGAATATCAAAGGCTTGCGCGAGCCAAGAAATAGGAGGAGATCCTATGTTGAGAAAGAATCTTGTTTTGGGAATGGCGGACTCATTGACAACGGATTCATGCGGATTTAGCCCCCACCCCAGACCACAACAACCCACGAAGAGCGGCGGGAAAAGCGTCATCGCGTTCAGCGTCAACGATGTGGAAGGCGTTATTGGCGGGGATGCGATACGCATCGTCCGCAAACAAGAAGCCGCCGCGTGGAGGCTGCGGTTCTACAATAGTTAGAAGAGTCTGCGGGAACCTTCTCAAGAGAGCCATCCTCGCCTGAAGGAGATGAAGACAGCTACGCCTGCATCAGCGCGGCGTCCGATCCGGCTTATCCGAACAGCGCGAAATCCAATCCGACGCAACGAATACGAACCTATCTATCGGCAGTTTGGAACTTTCCGCGGGGAAATGCGCCTTGACATCAGCGCATACAGCGCCCGGCGGATCAAGGGCGATCAGCTCAAAGCGGACCGCAAAGAAATTGTGCGCGTCCGCCCGCGTCTGACGACAAACGCGGCTTTTGCGTTTACAGCCGCGGATATCAGCGCGGCGGTTCGCTTTAGCGGAATCACGCCCCTCTCCCGCCCGGCCTGAGCGCGCGCCGGCTGCGGTCGAGCTTCAGTTTGCGGACGGGTCAACTCGGAGTGAGACAATCGCTTTGAACGGCGAGGAAGAATATGCGTGGGAATTCAGCGCATTGTCAAACACGGCCAATCCTGCCGGCGCACAAATCCATTTCAAGGGCGCGGGTTGCGAACATCTGTGGCGAACCGCATCCTTGCCAGACGCGACAAGCGCCGCAGAGGTGAATTGTCCGCCAACGACTGCAAGGCGACCACTCCCATGTTTTGCATAGACCCGTAAAATTGAGGCGTCCGAGGTGGAATCCGGACGCGGCGGCGGGGACTTTGGCGCCGCGCCGGTCAATTGCCCCTGGACCATAGACCCGGCGAGCCGCGTTTTCGCCAACGGCGCCCCTACAACAGGCGGGGAAAAAACATCAGCCTCAAGGCCGCCGCCATTGATCCCGCCAGCGCTTGCGCCGCCGTGGAAGATGCGATCAACTTTTACGCGACAGGCATGACAGATGCGGGCGTCCCGGCCGCTTGCACAGACGCCCGTCCGCCCTCCGTCGCGGAGGTCACTTCTGTGAAAGGCGCCCTTTCAGGCAGCTTGAAGGCGCGGAATCTCCCTGAACTGCCATGCGGAAACCAAGCGCCCGACGCCCGCAAACGCAACGGCGTCATGCAATGGCGACGCCGCGGAACTCCGTTTCGTGGACCGCCGCGCCGTCCGGTCAGAGCCACGTAGCGCGGATTGGCGGCGCGTCCGGCTCGCGTTATTATGATGATGCCGACGTGAGTTTGACGCATCCTGCGCGCATGGGGCGGCCGGGCGCGGCGGCGAGTCCTTGCCTATCTGCGGCGCCTTCACGCCGCAGATGACGGACATTTCTTCAAACGACCACATAACGCCGGACATTGCGGGAGGAGAATGCCAGCATTTCCGGGTGAATGACGCGTGAAACCGCTACTACCGCCGCTTCAACTATTCAGGATATAACGGCGAAAATTTCTACATCTACAACTATGTTAGGCGAAGTAAAAACCCGTTACGTTACCGTCCGCACGGATGCGGACGGGCTTTTATTTTTCATTCCAATCAGGTTTTATATTCGCAATAATGCTGGTTTCAAGTCCTTCCGCGAGATTTATTCTAAACCCACCGTATGAAAAAAGTCCTGTATCAACAAATACAAAAATATCAACAAATTTACCCGAGCGAAGTTCTTTTTTGATGTTATCATTATTTTTTATATTTGTACTTTGGGTTGGTCCGGGGGTTTTATATTGTTGCATACGTTCTCGTAATGTCTTCGTTGATTTTCCAACATATTTAATTGAGTCATTAACAATAAATGCATATAATACATTACTGCAATCAACAAATTTTTCCAACTTAAAATCAAGTTTTTCAAATTCCAACAACCAATTTCCGACTTTTTGAAAACCGATATTCTGCAATCTTTTCATAAAAATTTCCCCGCAAATCTCATGCTACTTTCGTCAGAACAACGGATAACCCGCTATTCATGAGTTTCCGCTATTTATAAAGGCCGGTTATTTTGCGCCTCCAAAGACAATACCGTATGCGTAAGCGTAGGTTTTACCGCTGGTCAGCACGTTTTTAACGCCGTTCCTCCAGTAGGCGGATATTGCTATATGGTCGCTGTTGGACTCGTATCCGGCCACACACACGTTGCTCCCCGACACGGCAATGGACATTGCGCTAGTAGAACTCCTGCCATCGGTCAACGCGGTTTTGACTCCGTTCTTCCAGTAACAGGCGCCACCGCCGGCAAATATCTCAGTTCCGGCCACATATACGTCACGTCCCGAAACTACAATGGCTTCCGCAATGGCAGGCTGTCTGCCGTCTGTCAGCTCGATTTTAACGCCGTTCTTCCAGTAACAGGCGGCATTTCCGGCGGCGTTCCGCTCCAAGCCCGCCACATACACATCAGAGCCCAACACGGCAATGGCTTTTGCGCCGGCGTAGGCTCTGCCGTTTGTCAGAGCGGTTTTAATGCCATTTTTCCAGTAACAGGCTACCCCGGACTCAGAGCCGGATACATACACATCGTTTTCCGAAACGGCAATGTCCGTTATATCGACGTGGGTCTTGCCGTCGGTAAGCGGAATCATAACACCGTTTTTCCAATAACAGGAAAGTGATGAATCACTCTGTTTATTCACCCACCCAGCTACATACACATCACTTCCCGATACAGTGACGGCGTTTGCCTGCGCGTAGATATTGCCGCCAGTCCGGCCGCCCGGAAGTATGGTCTTTACACCATTCTTCCAGTAACAAGCATTGTTTTCCTCCCATCCAACCACATGTATATCGCTACCCGACACGGCGATTGCAAGTGCGCCGGCATCACCGTTTCTGGTAAGCGCTGTTTGTACGCCGTTTTTCCAGTAACAGGCTATCTTGGCATTGGCCGTTTCCTCAAATCCCGCCACATACACATCCGGTTCAGCCCAGGCCATCGTCGCCAGTACAAGGCCGGCGGCAAACATGATAAAAACATTTCTCACCTTTGTCACTGTTCGCTCCTTATTTATATTCCTTCAAAAAAATTGTCAGCTTTTTGGCCAGATTTTATTTTGGGGCGTCATAACCCCCACGTTTCTCCCCAAAAATAATATGAATATTGCGTATCAGAAGAAAACTCTAGAATTACAAAAACAGGATAGTCCCTGATCGCAACTAATTCAATAGTAAAAGTATCTCCCCTGGATGGATTACGACGTTCCACTAACATACTGATTGCATCTTTTTCTACTTTTAATAATTCAATATCAGTGTTCATCCGTGATAAACCGTGTTTTTGGGCGGCCTGAACATAATTATTATAAGTCTGCTGCATACAATTCTTACCTATGTAAGTAATCGTTCCACTGGCACCCGGATATCCTCCCGGAATATCTATTTTACCGTTTTCAAAATTACCGATGGGGAAAAATCTAAAATGTAAGTTCCAATAATTCATATCATCATCGGATATCTGCGCAAAAACCGTCAACGAAGACAATAAGAGTATCGAGCATAGCAAAATACTTTTTTTCATGCCAATTCCCTCTTGAAGATATTTCAATTCTTAATAAAGGCAGTGCGGAAATTTTCATTCCCAGCTATTCCATATCCGCTCCAACCAACAAACCGTGGCTATAAATTATTATACAATGTGGTCTTTGTCAACTACTTTCCAAAAATATATATTTTTTGCGCCGCCACGGATGGCGGCGATTCTCTCTTCAGAAAATCTCGGGTTTTTATTGCACATAACAGGAGTATGCGCTTCGGAGCCTTGCGGCCCCTCGGACTCCACAACGGCTAGGTCATTACGCTTCGCTTCATTTCCACGCCATTGCTCCGGCACAGTTTGTCGGCCCTGGAAATGTTGCGCATTTCCTTATCCGGACCGCCAAACCGTCGCATACAGCCGGAACGTTATGCGAAATTGCCGCAAAATGGTTGTAAAAATATTAAAATGGTATTGTATAAAAATTTAATCTGTGATATAATAAGATAATGGGAGGAAAAGTATTTTTGGGGGATTTTGTGATATATGATGTGGAAAATGTTGTTGAAAATATTGATTTTTCAATGAAAATGGAAGATATGCCTCTTACCGATGAAGACAAGAATCGTTTAAGGAATTGCTTAAATGGGACGGTTGATATTGAT
>JAIROG010000129.1 GCA_031257675.1 Treponema sp.
TCAAGAACGGTTTGTTCATTGTTGTTGAGAAAAATTCCCCTTCCACGCTTATATTATGATCATACTATTTAATATTTCTCAATACTAATTGCCTGACAATCTCTAAAATTTCTAGAATAGCATGTCAAAAGCGAGTCTCAATCGCATGGGTAACAAGAGATGCGGCTACGGAATACATTACGGAGTGGGGGGCATCAATAGAGGATTAGAATTTCAACAAATTGTTAATAGTATTTCACAATTTAATATAATGCATGGGAAAAATTATTGTATTCTTAATGAATATTCATTAAAAGTATTAAAACAAATTCCCGATCATTCTGTTGGACTAATTTTGACCGATCCTCCTACCATAGCACAAAAAAATATTGGACTTGTTCAACAACCCGGTTGGTTGTCTCACAAGTCTCGCGGATTTGGCGTATTTTTTGCAAAAGTACGCCAAATCCGCCCGTTTTTTAGCGGAAGTTGTTCAATAACTGAAGTTATTGAACAACTCTATTGTAAATGACACTGCCTTTATGGATTTCAGACTATGCTACTGAGCTACTGAGCTACTGAGTGGAAGAGAATATTAAGACAAAATAGAAGTTTATTTATGTTCCGATCCTCTGAAATGTCTGCACGACTTGAATGTTTATTATCAACATCTTTCAATATTTTATCGAATGTTGTTTGGACAAAACCAAATGAACCAGGGTTCGACGGTTGGAAGCAAAAGATGAAAAAAGATGCGTTGCGCCAATGGTATGCACATACAGAACGGATTATTTTTGCGGATCCAGCTTTTGGTGAAAATTTAGGACGGTCATATTTTGCTAATTTTCTAAAAAATCAAAGAAAAATTGTTGGAATAAGCGCTCATGATTTTGCTGAGGCAACTGGTTTTTATGGAAAAGTTAATCATGGAGGAACAATCTCTAATTGGGAAACTGGGAGAAATATACCAAGCGAAGAACAATATCAAAAAGTTGTTGACGTTTTTTTATCCAGCGAAAAAATAGAATCAATGCCGGATTATGAAAATATTATTAGGACCTTTAATGTTGATTCAACTGTAGAATTTACAGATGTGTGAAATTTTCCAACTGTAAGACCTTATAAAGGAAAACATCCGGCAGAAAAACCCATTGATATGTCGATACATGCAATTAAAGCGACAACACATGAAGGCGATATTGTTCTTGATTGTTTCGCTGGTTCTGGTATACTTTAGCCGCTTTATTGCAAAACCGTAGAACAATACCCATAGAAATTGACATTAACTGGTCAAAGGGAATAGAGAAAAAAATAGAAAAGATAAAAAGAGTAAATTCGCCGGATAAAATTAGAAACAAGGATTTTTTGACGCTTTCTGAACAGTAGCAGACACTATTTCAGATTGCGCTTGTATTCCCCGCTCTTGACGTTGGACACCTCGAATCCCTTTTCCGCCACCCACTTCTGAAAAGCATCGCAACTCTTTTCCGTGTCCTTCCCCTCGAAGAACGCTTTTAGAAAATCCACGCTTGTCTCCTGAATCACGCCTACAAGCGATTCCGGCGTTGACGCCGCCGGACGGCGGACAGGGCGCCGCGGCGCCTGTTATGAGATGTTATGAGATTAGTATACCGCGCGGGCGGACGGGAAAGTTTTATCGGGTTATAGGGAACGCGCCCAATCGCGGCGTTCCCGGCGGATGGGGTCAAATCGTGCAAAAAGCCCGTGGATGCGCTTTTTGCACCGCGGGGGTGAAATAGACGGTGAAATTTATCTTGAGTTTTTTTAACGAGTTCCCGCGCAAAATCGGCGGTTTCTAGGGGCGGGGCGGAGTCCGTTTTTACCCCCGCGCCCATAACCGTACAAAAGTAAGGCGGATATTCGCAGCGCGGGACGCGCTCGCGGAATTTAAATCAACCGCGTGAGAGGAGATGCAGACCTTCTTGACTCTCTCCGCCGAACAGCGCAACGCCTCGTGGGGCGAAAAAAAGGCGATGTCTCCCTCCTCACCTACGACGGACGCTACAAGCCGCGAATCGTGGTCAACGGCGCCATACAATTCAACGAAAAACTGCAGGTGGCGAAAACGCTCGTGGACAACCGCATCCGCAGGCGGGCGGACGGCTCGCGCTCGGAAATCAAGCTCCTCGTCGAGGATGCGTTCAACGTCGACAAGCAGGGCGACATCAACAAAAACCGCAGACTGGGTCTCCGCCGCCTCGCCATAGAGGACGCCGAGTGGCGCGAGGCCATGCGGGCGATCTCCGACAGCGTTCAGGTCGCCTCAACCAAGACTTATCCGCGCTTTTACAAGCGTCAAGAGGACCGCGGCTACAGGCAAATCCCCCTCGACGTCGCGTCCATCTAGCAAACCATAGCCGGGCGCCGCACCCGGCCGTCGAGGAAGACAAATGTCCGGCATATCGCCCGCGCAAAAGAAAATGGATGCAGGTTCTCCATGTGGCGAAGCGGGAATGATCTCTTGACGATGAGGCGTACCGCTCCATGGAGCGTGAAAACGCGCGAAAAGTCATCCTCGCCCCGCACGCCACCGCCGAAAAAGCCGAATGCAACCCGGACGGAAAAGATGCGCGGCATGCTGACGACCATTACAGAGGCGGCGGCCCGGCTCGGCTTGTCATCAGGCGCGACACCTGCTGTCCATGAAGCGTCATCGAGGGGGCTTTCGTCGGAAAAAGACGCGGGATATTCACGGAGGGAATTGAGGGCTATGACAAGCGGGGAGCGCGAAAACTATATAAACACGCGCCCCGGCGTTTTGTCTGTCCGGGGCGCGGCGAGCTTTTTTCGCGTCCGCCCATCACTATACCGCGCCTTGTCCACAAGGGCGGGCTGAAAGCGAAAAAAGACATAAACGGACAGCGGGCGATAAAGCGGGGGCGGACACGCTCAATTATCGCTCTTCCCACTCTAATTTATAACACGTCTTTATCGGCTGCCTGCCGGCTCTTTGATAGGGTTTAAGGGGACTCGCAAACCTCGCGCAAAAATGTGGCGGCGCCCCCTAAAAAACGCCGTTTTTGAGGACTTTTTAGGCGAAAACAGGCGAATGCGGCGGTTTTCATTTGCATGGGAGTT
Source organism: Treponema sp. (assembly GCA_031257675.1). Taxonomy (GTDB): domain Bacteria; phylum Spirochaetota; class Spirochaetia; order Treponematales; family Breznakiellaceae; genus JAIRKH01. The sequence goes on from JAIROG010000129.1 coordinate 3,079, forward strand.
CGGAGATGTGGCGGGAATAATTCTCTATATTATATGATATGTGATTATATGTACACATGCGCCGATACTCGAATTCCCATTCTAACTTTACAATACCGGAACCGCAAGAGCCTTCCAGAAAGGTTGCGGCGTTGAGGAAATCCGCCCCGCCCGCAAAATGCTCGTCACATGCGGGGACACGGACGGTTTCGTCCAGTTGTTGGCGGCATTTCATGGATTGGCGTTTTCCCGCCGGACAATTCGCTCCACGCCGTTTTCCACGATGACAATTTCGGCCGTCGCATCATCTAGCCCCGCAAACCCAAAATCTCCCGCAGGCTTGCCGTCCACTTTGGAAACCGCCATGCCGGAATCCAGTCCAAACGTTCCGAGTGTTTACGACGTTGGGGCGGCACTATAAGGAAACCCGTAGGGTTTCGTGCCGCCCAAATGTGTCTGGAGTGAGCGTGGGAATGGAGCGCAGCGGAATGACCTAGCGAACGGAAGACC
>JAIROG010000133.1 GCA_031257675.1 Treponema sp.
AATATATGAGATTAAAAATTGATTTTGAAACAACGAATTTTTAACCTCGAAAAACGGCATAAAAGGAGGGACAAATATTCTGGGAACCATGAGAAAAAGCGGTGTAGTGAATTATATAAGTATTATAGGATTAGTAGTATATATTTATATGTGATTATGAGTACGTAACGCGATAATTGCGTTAGGGGGTTTACATCAATATGCGATGTTTCATCTTCAAATCCCGGAATCGTTTTGATGTCTCTTTCACCGCTGTACGCTGAGTAATCAAAAAGCTTATTCAATGTATAACGAGACGGTTCGGCGTAATATATTGCAAGTGTCTTGTCCTTATACGCTTATAAAGAAAATGCGACATTTGCGCTATGAAAGGAATTGGCATACATGAAACATCAACGCCAATTCCATTTTTTTCCTTTGCCATAAAAACGCTGGAAAGAACGGCGAAGAGTTGCGAACGCCGCCGTTTTTCAATCTTGACGATTCAAAACGATACCATTATATTATGAGCATGAGAATTGTCTTTAGCATATTGGCATCCGCCACCAGCATATATCTTTTGCTCATATTTGCCAGAATCATGCTTACGTGGTTTAGCGGCGTCAGGTACAGTACGCCGGTTGCGGCGCTAAACGCCATAACGGACCCGTATCTTGACTGGTTTCGCCGGATTCCCGGATTGCGCCTAGGCGGTTTTTTGGATATTTCGCCTATTGTCGCCATGTCGGTCTTGTCAATCGCAAACAGCGTCTTTGCTACGATGGGGAATTATGGGTACATCACGGCGGGTTTTGTGACTGCGTTGATTGTCAATTCGCTTTGGTCTGCGGTTTCGTTTCTGCTGGGTTTCATCGTCATCGTACTGGGACTCAGGCTGTTCGCGTATCTTACCCGGCAAGATATTTTCAGCCCGTTCTGGAAGATTGTCGACGCCATAAGCCAGCCGGTGTTGTACCGGATAAACGCTCTTTTTTACGGCGGCAGGAGCATACAATATATAATAGTGATAATCACCGCATTGGCGGTCTTTCTGGCGGTGTGGATTGGCGGAGGCGTTGCGATCAACATCGCATCTTCCTTTTTGCTGAGACTGTAGATTTGAATATCTAAACTGTGTTTGTCAGGGAGATATGCGATCCGGTTGCGCGGCTCATAGGCGCAAAAGCGGGATCCGCCGCCGAAAAAGCCCTTGCCCATGTTGGAGTCGCCACAATAGGCTCGTTGCTGTGCCGGTATCCGAGAGATTGGGAAGACAGAAGCCGCCGCATCCCGCTCAAAGATTTTCGCAAGGGGCCGGTATGCTCCGTTGTCCGAGTCCTCGCGCACGATTGGTTTTATGTTGGTAAAGTCCGCACATTAAAGATTTTTATTGAAGATGATACGGCGCGGGCGTGTCTGGCCTGTTACAACCGCCCGTTTATGAAAAATCAGCTTGCAATAGGGAAGGACTATCTCATCTACGGCGATTTTGAGTTTAAATACGGCGAAATTCAGTCAAGCGCCTTTGACTTTGAGCCGGTTTCCGCAGCGCCTGCGGCAGGCGGCGGTGTCGTCGGCGCGAAGCCCATTGCGCCGGATCAGGCGCCGGTAGGGCAGGTGTTGCCCATTTATCCGCTCACAAAAGGACTTCGCATGGCGCAGTTGCGCGCCCTTGTCAAACAGGCGCTTGACGCGTACCTTCCTGTTATAGAAAACGAAATCCCTCAAAACATACGGGAACGGTACCATCTGCTTACGAAAGCCCACGCCTTAAAAGCCATTCATTTCCCTGAATCCATGAAGGAACTCGAAAAGGCGAAAAAGACCATCATGTATGAAGAGCTTTTTTATCTGGAGGTGATGGTCGGGAAGCGGGCGCAGGCAAAGCGCAACGTTATGAGGAGGACGCAGGCGGAAATGACGCCATGTATGACGCGGCAAAGAGCGTGTGATTTGCAAAGCATGCTGCTGGACAGGCTGCCTTTTTCCCTGACAGAAGGACAGCGAGACGCTGTGGCGGACATCAACAAGGATATGGACAGCCCGTACCCAATGGCGCGGCTTTTGCAGGGCGATGTCGGTTCAGGCAAGACTCTGGTAGCGTTCTTGGCTGCGCTCAAGGCGGTTGAGAAGGGCGGACAGGCGGCGATCATGGCGCCAACAGAGCTTTTGGCGCGTCAACACGCGGAAAACGCGGCTAAACTGCTGGAACCTTTGGGAGTCACCGTCGCCTTTCTCACCAGCAACATCAAATCCAAAGGGCGAAAACAACTGCTTAAAAATTTCGCATCAGGCGCCATTGACGTGGCGATTGGCACTCACGCGCTCTTTTCCCGCGATGTATGGTACCGCGATCTCCGCCTCGTCATCATTGACGAACAGCACCGGTTCGGAGTCGTGCAACGGCAAGCCATCATGTCAAAGGGCGACACCCCGGATCTATTGATGATGAGCGCAACCCCCATTCCAAGGACGTTGGCGATCACCGTGTATGGAGACCTTGACGTATCGGTCATCAAAGGGCTGCCTCCGGGACGGCAACCTATTGTCACGCACCTTGCGCTTGAGTCCAACGAGGACAAGGTGTACGAGTTTGTCCGCGCGCAACTCAAGTCTGGCGCTCAAGCCTACTTCGTGTATCCGCTTATTGAGGAAGGGGAATTAGACCTTAAAGACGCGGTTTCGATGCAAGAACGGCTTGCAACAGAGATATTTTTAGAATACACGATTGCCCTTGCCCATTCAAAAATGGACGAGGAAGAGAAGCGTCTGACTATGGAGGCGTTTCGCAGAGGCGACATACACATACTCGTCGCGACCAGCGTTGTGGAAGTGGGCGTTGACGTGCCGAACGCAACCTGCATGGTCATAGAACACGCCGAACGCTTTGGACTTTCGGCGTTGCACCAACTGCGCGGGCGAGTCGGGCGGGGGACGGCCCAGTCCTACTGCTTCCTCGTGTATTCCGATAAATATACGGAAGACGCTAAAACCCGCCTCATGGTGATGCTGGAGCATTCAGATGGTTTTGTCATTGCGGAAGAAGACTTGAAACTGCGCGGACCGGGGCAGATCAGCGGCGTTGAGCAGTCGGGTTATATCAAGCTGGGGCTTGCGGATCCCGTGGAACATGCGGCGATCCTCGAAAAAGCCCGCGAGGACGCTTTTGCCATGCTGGAAGCGGACCCGGGGCTTCTTTCAGGCGATCACCGTTGCGTGGCGGAAGTGTTGTCACGCGCCCCGCCCTTTAGTGATGTGGGTGTGTGAGCTTCGGCATCCTAAAAGGCGACAGGGTGGACAAACATCTGGAAAGCGTCCGGCGGCTGGGAGGGTGTCCTCATATTGGGCAAAGGGTATAAGCCGGCGATACTGGCAACGGCGGAGCGCAAGAGCTGGTTTGTAAGATGGATACGCTTGAAAGCAGGACGCACAGACCGTGTAGTCAATATTCCATCCCAAAAAATTATATTTTTTGAATTGCAACTTTCCCAAAAATTCAATTTTTGGGAAAGCTGGCTTTGGACAGCTTTTTCGGAAGCCTTTCTCAGAACTAACCCGAATATAGTTCGCATTTTGAGAAAGGCTCGATTATTTATTGAATTAATGAATAACCGCAAGGTAGGTTAAATCTAGACGGAACCGAATTTTAATTTATAGCCTCCTAAGATGGAGCGTCATACTTCGCCGCGAATCAAATCAACTCACGCCGCGATTCCTTTATAACCGTACATGAACTGCATTGTTTTTTTTATAAAAAGACCGGTTTCCGTGGTAATGGCAATCGCCGCTGTTTTTATCGGCGGCGTCTTTTCGCTTTCACGGCTGCCGCTTGAGAAGCGGCCGGAAATATCTTATCCCAAGGTTACGGTAGAAACCGAATACGCTGGACTGGGGGCTGAAGAAGTGCGCTCGATCATCACGATTCCGGTTGAGGACGCGCTCTCATCAGTAAAGGGATTGGAGCGTATGCGGAGCGTTTCGCGGGACGGATCATCGCTTGTGACGCTTGATTTCAGGTGGGGGACGGATCCGGGCGCAGCCTCCGCTTTGGCGCGGGAAGCCATTGATACTGTATATCCCAATTTGCCCCAAGGCGTCAACAAGCCGTCCGTTACTATAGGCGATCCGGATGTTGAGGCGCATGCGATTGTCGCTGTTCGCATTCTAAACCGGGATGGCGGTCTTGACCGTAGTATCGCGGAATATGACATCCGCTCGCGGTTCAGACGCATAGACGGCGTTGGCGCCGTTATGCTGTCAGGCGGCGCGGCTCAGGAAATGCGCGTTGCGCTTGATGTACAAAAAGCCGTTGCAATGGGGCTGGATCCCACGCGGCTTGCGGAGACGCTTTCCCGCGACGCTGCGGATGTGCCGGCGGGAAGCGTACGCGACGCGGACAAAGAAACTGTTGTGGTGAGCGGCGGCAGACCTGTTTCCATTGAGGAACTGTCGAATTTGATACTGCCTTCCTCAAATGGTTTTTTTAGGCTGTCGGATATCGCAAAGATCACCAAAGAAGACGCGAGAAAGAAGAGCCTTTTCATCTATAATGGGAAGGAATACGTCTCCCTTGCGATTTACCGGCGAAATATGGCTGATCCGCTTAGACTCTCTCGCGACATAAAAAAGACTGTTGCTGAAGCGGCGGCAGACTTTCCCGGCACTGAAATACTCCTGCTTTATGAAGCCTCGTCTTCCATCGCCGATTCCGTGAGAAATCTGCTGTTTTCAGCTTTGCTGGGCGCGGCGGCGGTCACCATTACGCTCTTTTCCTTTCTAAAGAGGTTCAGGATAAGTTTTCTCGCTGTGTTTTCCATACCGCTGTCAATCGCCGCCGGACTGTGCGTTCTCTCCCTTTTCGGCAGATCGCTCAACGGCATGAGCCTTTCCGGGCTTGCGCTCGGCATAGGGCTTGCGCCGGATACGCCAGTCATCGCGCTTGATCTTCTCCACAGGACATTTTCAGGCGTCCACGCCCGCGCGGACAAACCGGACGCCGAGGCGGTCGGCGTGTGTGTGTCTCAGATTTCGCTTTCCTGCCTTGCCGGAACCGTAACGACTGCGATTGTATTTGTCCCCATTGTGTTTCTCCCCGGACCCCTTGGCGCCTTGTTCGGGGATCTCTCCATCGCGCTAGTGGCGTCAATCGCCTCCAGTTGGATATACGCGCAGTTTTTGTTGCCAAGCCTTTACCGCATGATGTGGAAAAGCGAGCGCCTTGCGGGGCGCCGCACAATGACAGGATCGTGCGGGCGTTTTTATCAAAAGAATTTGAAAAGAAGCCTGCGGAATCCCGCAGCGGTTTTTGGCGCCGCGTTCCTGCTGTGCGTCGTCGGCATCGCCTTGCTTTTGCGGATGCCTGCGGCTTTTGTCTCTGCGGACAACGCTTCTGAAATACAAGTGACGATTGATTTTCCTTCCGCAACGCGGCTTGAGGCGATGGCTGGACAAAGCGCGGTCATTGCGGAAGCCCTGTCCGCGCTTGACGGGATTTCCGGCGTTTTCGGCGGCGCCGGCGCGGAAGACGATGATACGGGAAAACGCGCCGCCATGGACTACCGGAAGGAACGGCTTGTGTTCAGATGTCCGCTCAAAAAAGGCGCCAAACTCAATGAGACTCTCTTTCATGCGCGGACGCTGGCCGACAGATTTTCAGATGAAACAGTAACCATAACCGTTGATATTCCGCAGGACAAAACCGAAAAATTGCTGGGGCTTTCTTCCAGCCGCCTGTGGATGGTACAGGGCGCCGATCATAAGGAGTCCGTTGAACGCGCCGGGCGTATCGTCGAAAGAGCCGAAAGATTGGAAGATAACGAATGCAAAATTGCCCTTGTCAACACGTATACGAGGCCGGAAATACGCATTACGCCGAATCGTGAAGCGGCTGCGGGTATTGGAACATCCAGTTTCGGCATAGCGCAGGCGTTGTATGCGGCGACAGAAGGCATGGTTCCGATCTCGATTGAAATTGAAGGAAAAAGCCTTGACGTGCGTGTTGACACGGAACAGATCGGGCGATCAAGCGGTGAAACGCTGGCGTTTGAGGCGGCGCTAAAAAATATGCCCGTCGCGCGGGTCAACAGCGGCATCGTTTTTCTGGGAAGCGTGGCGCATATTGAAAAAAGGGAGGCAGAAGCTCAATTAACACGGCTTGACCGCGCAGACACGGTGTACTTTGAGGTGTATGACGAAAAAGGAGACGCATCTGCGTTGCTAAACGCCGAAGGCGCCGTAAAAGCCGGTGAATCCATTTTTACGCAGTACCGCGCGTCGCTTGTCGTCATTGTACTGCTCGTACTGTTCCTTCTTTACATGGTTATGGCGGCTCAGTTCGAATCGTTCATTCTGCCGGTTGTCATCATGTTGAGCATACCGTTTTCTTTCGCCGGCGTCGGACCCGGTCTTTTTCTCACCCATTCTCTCTTTGATTCCGGAGCGGCACTCGGCATGGTAACGCTTTTTGGGCTTGTGGTGAACAACGGCATCGTGTTGTACGAGATCAGCATTGAAAAAATGAGAAAAACAGCGAACCTCGCGGCGGCGGTGTTTGGCGGCTCATGCGACCGGTTCCGCCCCATACTCATCACCACGCTTAACACGGTTTTTTCCCTGTTGCCGCCGGCGATCACCCCGCTTGCGTTTTCGCAAAAGTCAATAGCATCCGCAATGCTCGGCGGCGTCATTGCCTCAACATTGCTGAGTTTGTTTGCCTTGCCGCCTGTTTTGTCGCGTTTTTTGAAGAAAAGGTGAGGCGCCATGAATGATATGCGCAAAAACCAACGTATAGTGTGGCTTGAAAAGCCGGTCGCAAGCCTCTGCTTGATTGGAACGCTCTTCATCTTGTCCATTTTGATCATCGCCTCCCATGACGGAACATCCCTGGCAAGCGGGTTTGGAGATGGCATAAGGCATCTAGATGCGGTGTTCACCGTGATCATGCGGCATTACGGAGTGGACGCGTTGTCCATGGAGCGGAGCGCGGCCATTCCGCTTGAAGATGCGCTTTCAGGCATTTCAGGGGCGAAAAGCGTACTTACCGTGATTGAGAACGGAAAGGCGCGGGTATTGGTTCGTTTTGACGCGATGGCGCCCGGTCTGTATGAAGCGGTGCGGGATGCGGCGCAACGGGTGTACGAAACGCTTCCGCCTTCCGCGCAGAGGCCCGAAATTCTACTGTCCGACGATTCGAGAATACCGGTGTGGACTGCCGCCGTGTTTGCGTTTGAGGATAACGCGGCTGATTCACGCTTGCGATCCGCTTTCTTGGGAAACTTGCTCGAAAAAAGCGTAAAACCCGCGCTGGAAGCGGTTGAAGGCGTAGGGGAAGCGGTGATTTCCGGCACGGGCGTTACGGAATTGGTTGTCAGGTTGAAACCGGAAATCACCGCGGCAATGGGCATACGCCCGGATTATATTGCCGGCGTACTTGCGGAAAACGACCGTATCCTTTCAGGCGGGACAATAGCGTCCGTGAATAGGGATGTCATACTTACGTTTGACGGACGGTACGATGAACGCGAATTGGGGGCTGCCCTTATCCCATTGCCGCAACCGGATGGAGGATTTGCCCGTTTATCGGACATAGCCAGCATATACGAGAACGAGCGTGAACCGGATGTCCTCTCGCGGCTTGACGGCAAACGGGCCGCCGTTGTCTCCATAATGGCGGAAACCGGCGTGGATATGGGAACATTGTCAAGAAACCTCGAAAAAGCGGTTGACATGCTGGAACGAATGCCAATTTCGTTCAAGATACTTTCGGACAGGGGAAAGGAAGAGCGGGAAGCCTTCCGTTCCGTACTGATTGCGGCGATTCAGGGAGCGGTCGCGGTCGCTTTTATGAGCGCTTTATGCTCCGGCTTGTCCGGTTTTGCAACTATGATTATTTCCGCGCTTGCTGTGCCTTTTATTGCGGTGTGTTCCGCCGCGATCCTCGTCTTGCTCGGCTTCCCTCTTGAAAAGAACGCCTTTGCGGGGCTTTCCGCCGGTATGGGCGCCGCCGTTGACGCCGCCCTTTTGACAATGGAAGCGTTAAAACGCGCGTCCGGAACCTGCGCGGCGGCAGCCGCTGAAAACCGTCTTGCAAAGGCAAGGACATGCCTTGCAAGACTCGTCCCGCCCCTTATAGCCGGTTCCGTTACAACCGTCGCCGCGCTCATCCCGCTTATAAAAATGGCGTCCGCATCTGATTCCGATATATACGCCACACTGGTTCTTGCCTTTGCCATCGGAACGGTCACCCTCGCGTCCCTTGCAACCGCGTTGATCTTGTTGCCGCCTTTGCTTGTAACGTACGGATCAGGTGGAAACGCGCCACGCGCCCCTGTTCGCCGGTCGACTTTTTTCATGCGCCGCTTCCCGATCCCGCTTCTCAAATTCCGCCGCCTTGTTTTCCGCGCGTTGGCGCGGGGAATCCGCTTGTCCACTGACAAGCCGGCCGCGCCCATAGCCGCGGCATGCGCCATAACCGCGGCGGGAATCATTGTTCTGATTGTCGCGGGTGTTGATGTTGCGACTGAAGAAGGTTCAGCGAATTCGGTGTACGCGCAGGTCGAATTTGAAGGCGGTTTCCGCGCCGAAGAGGGGGATATGTCGCTTGCGGCATGTACGGCGTATATACAAAAGCAATCTCCGGCGATCGCCAGCGTTCAGACAAGCGCCCGCTCCGGCTCCGGCTCCATACTTGTCACGTTTGACAACAGGAAAATAACCGCCAATACGGCGCGAATTATTGTGAAGAACTGCTCTATTCCGGGCGCTTTTGTGTATTTGCCGGAAAACAGCAACGATGAGCGCGTATGGAGAATAACGGTTTCTGGGGACGAGGCTGAAATATGCCGGGAAACGGCGCGAAAAGCGGCCGATATATGCGCGAATCTTCCCCTCGTAAACGAGACGATTCTCAATTTTAAGAGTTCCGGCGCCAGACTCACTCTTGCTCCGGACAGAAAAAAGATTGCCGAAGCGGGACTTTCATTCGCCAAAGCCGCAGATACAGTGCGCCGCGCCGTGTACGGACCTGTCGCGTACAAAAGGATCGACTCCCAGGGTGAAACCGATGTGCGCGTTCGGCTTGGCGCAGCGATTCCGGCTCCCGCTGTCAGCGCAGGCGACTCCAGCGACGCGGCAACGCGGGATGTTCCCGCAAAAGAGCGGATACAGATCATCACGCTTGAGGGCAATGTCCGTCTTGACTCCCTTGTAACGCAAAGCGAATCGCCGGAAACATCAGCCATCTATCGCGAGGACAGACGGCGTACGGCTTCAATTTCCATACGGACGAGACCTATGGATCCTCGAAGCGTTCGGGATGAAGTGATGACGGCGTTAAAAGTGTTGCGCCTGCCTGCCGGTTACACCATTTCATTTGACCGCGATGCAATCAGACGGGCGGAGAACATCAGCGCAAGCGCCGCCTACTTTGTACTTGCCGCGCTTTTTTGTTATATGGTGATAGCCGCGGCAAATGAATCTTTTGTTATGCCGTTTGCCGCGCTTGCCGTTGTGCCGCCGTCCCTCGCCGTTCCCGCCCTTGTTCTTATCATAGCGGGCTTTTCTTTTAATGCCGGACTCGCCGCCTCCTTCATCGCGGTAAGCGGCATAGCCGTAAACGCCGCAGTGTTGATTCTAGACGAGATTCGCGGGCATAGAACGGCGCGCGGCTTTTATTGCGCAATCAGGCGCAAGCTCTCCACGCTCCTTTCCACAACCGGCACCACAATTGCGGGCGTACTGCCGTTTCTATTCTTGCCGGTTGCAGGCGGCGGCATGGTGAAAACATTGGCTGTTGTAAGCGCATTGGGAGTGGGAGCCTCATGCATCGTCTCGCTCTTTCTTCCAATAGTCTTTTTAAAAATGTTTGAAGAAAAGCGGATCGTC
>JAIROG010000072.1 GCA_031257675.1 Treponema sp.
GAACGCCTCATAGACCCCGGCAAAAGTATGCCCGGAATCTTTATATTGTATTGCACGCCTTCTCAATTTTTCATCATAAGCCATAATGTATTATTTTATCATATCTATTCCTGTTTGTATAGTAGAAGCACTATATCCGACAGCGCCTCCCTAAAAAAGCGCCGTTTGATAGGCTTACACAAAAACAGCTTGACAAGATTGCGGCTAAAATCAACAATAGGACTCGCGAAGTTTTTTCGCCTTAAAATTCGCACTTCAAAAAAAATTCCGCTTCATTCCAAATGCAATCAATTGCGTAAAAATCCTCCGGAAGTCTCTTCCCATATTTTTTGCGAAAGCATTCTCTTGCTGTGCCTTCAAGTATTAACATTTCACCAACTCCATTCTCCATCTATTTTTTACAGTGTATCTTCACACTGACAATTTATCAAGTCTTTTTAAATAATTTTTTCCGGTAAAATTTATAATAGACTTGTTTAATAACTTCAAATATGCCATTATGATGGAATGGGAAAGGGGGAAAAGGCGGCGCGCCGCCAAGTCTGACAGTCGAGAACAAGCCGCATATAACCCATGAGGGGGCGGCGCATTCGCGCCGTCCAGGAAAAAGAGGCTCAAGAGAAAATCAACCTCAATTCAGCGCGCCGCGGCGGACGCCGCGAAAAGCCCGATAAACCGCCCTAAAAAAGAGCGCCGCCGCGGAAAAAAGACGGCGGGCGCTGAAAGCGCGAACCGCCTTTGGGCGGAGGGGTCCGCAAGCCGTCGGCGTACAGGAAGCCAACGGCGGCGGGCGTATTTCAAAACATATAAAGACGCCGTTGGAAAAAACATCGGCGATCCGATTCCGCTTGACGCCGCTCTTGGACGCCTCGTAATAGAGCGATAGCATTCAAACCGCTTCATTCCGGCGAAGCCAAGCAAAAACAGCCGGCTGGTCTAACGGGAAAAGGCGTATGACAAGAGTCTCGCGCTCAGGCGGGTTGTGATTGAACATGCCAACGGCAAGATAAAAACATTTAATGTATGTCATACCCTCGCCGGCGGCATTGCCGCGGCCGACGCGATCCGGGAGTGGCTTCGATTTCTGTCATTATAAACTATAGCGGGCCGCCTTAGATGGTTATTAAACAATTCTATTATTTCTTCAACCTTTTGAATTGTAAGGTTCGTTCTTGAATTCTTTTTTATCAAGCTCCTTTAAATATTCTTAGAGGATTTCCAAAGCTAATGCTATAAAAGTCCTCAAATCCCGCCGCCCCGCATAGACAACCATACTGCCGGTCTCACAGTGATAAGCGGTAACGCCCATAACTGCGCCACGTCCCTACGCCTTTCCCATTCAATATCCTTTCAGATTTTATAGCTTAGAGCTTATCCAAAAATAAGTCCAGGATGAACCGAAACCGGATTTTTCCAAACAATAACCGCGCAAGCGAACTCTATCATTTCCCGATCTCCGTTTTTCTCCCCGATCCGCGGGCTTTCTCCCCGCCGCCTCCCGCGCCAACGGCGCTCTTGCATACAACCTTCCATATTTTGCCATTCCCAGCCCAACCCTCGCAGTTCGTCATAGTCCAACAACCCTGCCCGCCTCAACGCTTCTCCTGTTCCTTCGCTTCTTGCCAAAACGCTTCCATTGCCGCGCTGTTTTCCTTTTTCATTTCCCGATTCGTTTCTTTCATCTTTTTTTCTATATGGGCGAAGCGGCGCGTGAACTTGCCGTTCGCGCGGTGCAACGCCGTCGACGGGTCCACCTTCATAAAGCGGCAGAGATTGACAACCGTAAAAAGCGCATCGCCCAATTCGGATTCCAGCAAGGAGCAATCAATGCGTTCCCTGCCCAATTCATCGCGGACTTCGCCAAGCTCTTCCTGAATTTTGGCAAAAACGCCGGAAGGCGCGTCCCAATCGAACCCCAGTTTCGCGGCTTTTTTCTGCAATTTGTACGCACGGTCAAGGGGCGGCAAGGCTTTTGACACCTCGTCCAGCGCAGAGTCTTTTGGAGATCGTCCCTCCTGCTCCACTTTGATTCTCGCCCAGTTTTCAAGGACTTCCCAGCTGTCTTTCACGTTCACATTCCCAAATACGTGCGGATGCCGGCGGATGAGCTTTTCCGAGATCGTTTCCAGTACGTCCGAGACGGAAAAAAGCCCTTTCTGTTCGTGCATATAGGCTATCATGGTGGCAAGCAGGAATATGTCGCCGAGTTCTTCTTTGACGTGTTCCGGGTTGTTTTCGTCAATAGCTTCCACACATTCGTAGGTTTCTTCGATTAAGTCGCCCCGCAACGTTGAGGGCGTCTGCTCCTTGTCCCACGGACAGCCATTCGGGGCGCGGAGCCGCACAACAATATCAAACAAGCTCTTGAAGGCTTTGGATTCAGTTTTCATGGGAATACAATGAATGGAATTGCAAAAAAGATCAACCCTCGCCCATGTTTTTCCGCCTGCGCCGTCGAAACCGGCGGGATCAGGGCGCCCTGGATAATCGCAAATTTTCTTCTTGCCGTTATGAGGCTTTTTTAGTATTTTATATAAAACCTCAATAGAAACCCTCACAACGCGGTTTCATGTATGTTACTGTGGGTAACGGAGGCATCATATTTCATTCAAACCGGCGCTTCGCGAGTGATTCGCGGGAAAGCCGGGTGCAAACGGTTTATAAAAACCGTTAATTAAGAAGGAGAAAGAATATGGCAAAACAGTTGATGTTCAACGAAGAGGCGAGGCGCAAACTGCTGGATGGTGTTGAGCAGATTTCCAAAGCTGTCAAGGTAACACTTGGTCCAAAAGGGCGGACTGTTCTTTTAGACAAAAAGTTCGGCGCCCCGACCATCACTAAAGACGGCGTTTCCGTTGCAAAGGAAGTTGAACTTGTGGATCCGTATGAAAACATGGGAGCGCAGCTTCTTAAAGAAGTGGCGACCAAAACCAATGACCTTGCTGGAGACGGCACCACCACCGCTACGGTGCTTGCCTATTCCCTTGTGAAAGAAGGGCTTAAAGCGGTGGCGGCGGGCATGACGCCCATTGAATTGAAACGCGGCATTGACAAGGCTGTTGAAATCGCCGTTGAAGAGATTAAAAAGAATTCAAAGGAAATAAAAGATAAAGAGGAAATTTCTCATGTCGCGTCTGTTTCCGCCAACAACGACATGGAAATTGGCAACACCATCGCGGACGCCATGGCAAAAGTCGGCAAAGACGGCGTTATTACGGTTGAGGAATCCAAGACCATGAACACGTCCATTGATTTTGTGGAAGGCATGCAGTTTGATCGCGGGTATATTTCGGCGTACTTTGTTACGGATCGGGACACCATGACCAGCGTCTACGAAGACGCTTACATCCTTATCCATGACAAGAAGATATCCACCATGAAGGATATTCTTCCCTTGCTGGAAAAAATAGCTCAGAGCAACAAGCCGCTTCTCATCATCGCCGAAGATGTCGATGGCGAGGCGCTTTCCACCTTGGTGCTGAACAGCCTGCGCGGAACGTTGCGCACCTGCGCGGTCAAAGCGCCCGGGTTCGGCGACCGCCGCAAGGCGATGCTTGAAGACATCGCCATCCTCACCGGCGGACAGGTCATCACCGAAGAGCTTGGCCTTAAACTGGAAAACACCGACATCAACCAGCTCGGCAAAGCGAAGACCATCAAAATCGACAAAGACAACACCACCATCATCAATGGAAGCGGCAAAGAGAAGGACATCACTGACCGCATCGCCCAGATCAAAGCGCAAATCGAAGACACCACCAGCGACTATGACCGCGAGAAATTGCAGGAGCGGCTTGCCAAGCTGGCGGGCGGCGTCGCGGTTATCAGCGTGGGCGCGGCGACTGAGGTGGAGCTTAAAGAAAAGAAGCATCGCGTGGAAGACGCGCTTTCCGCGACTCGCGCGGCCATTGCCGAAGGCATTGTGCCGGGCGGCGCGCTTGCCTTGATTCAGGCTGCCCGCGCTCTTGAAAAAGCCGGACTCAAAGACCTTACCGATGATGAAAGAGTGGGTTTCAAGATCGTAAAGCGTGCGCTTGAGGAACCAATCCGCCAAATTGCGGAAAATGCAGGTGTTGACGGCGCGGTTATTGCTGATAAAGCGAAGGCTTCAAAAGCGGGCGTCGGCTTTGACGCGGCGAACATGAAATGGGTTGATATGGTCAGCGCAGGCATTATCGATCCGGCGAAGGTCGCCCGCTCCGCATTGCAGAACGCGGCTTCCATCGCCGGTCTCCTTCTCACCACCGAGTGCGCCATCACGGACATTCCTGAAAAGAAGGAAGCGGTTCCTGCCGGCGGCGGCATGGGCGGTATGGGCGGTATGGATTACTAATTTTTGTCCGGCGCGCGTCTTCTTGGAATGCGCCGGACGCGACACCCTCAAGGGCCCCCAGTCTGTTCTGTAAGAATCCGGTTGTTGCAAGAATAACTCAGTCAAAGCAACGACCGGTTTTTTCTTTTGTGAAAGCTCAACAAACCTTCATGGATTATACCCGGCCGCGTTGCCTGCGCTTTGACGCCAGATAAATCCCGGCTTCACCGTAAAACGATTGCAACCATGATTGAGTTTTGCCAACTCTAATCAACAGGGGGTGGGAGAAGTGAGCGGCGAATCTAAAACAGTGTCCGGAACGCGGATTTGAAGGGGGCGCTGAAAACCGGTTGCTGGTCTTCAACTTGCTATGGCCGGAAAGATCGACATCTTCAGGGAGGGGAGTCCCAGACTGGCAAACAGTGCGTCTGTCCTTTTTCAATGAAACGCTCTTTGTTCTTCAAATGACATTCCCGCCGTTTTGTCATGTCGCTTGAGCCGGATTGAGTGGATTCTCCGTATCTCTTCCGGGTGTTAAGCCCGGATCATTCAGAACACGAAGATCGTTTAAATGAACTTATATAGTTTTCATAATTCCAAATCCTAGTTCAATGAAACCGTATATTCACTTTCAAAAGCCAAGACGGGGAATCGAACCCCGGACCTGCGCATTACGAGTGCGCCGCTCTACCGGCTGAGCCATCTTGGCTTATTATTCTATAATATGGCATTCTTCAAAAAAAGTCAAGCCATTCATTACGCTTCGCGCCACGCGGCTTTCGCTTGCCTCTAAAAAATTTTTTTAGTATCTTTACAACATGGCACAAAGACAATTTCAAACAGAGGTAAGCAAACTTTTACACCTCATCATCCACTCCCTCTATTCCAATCGGGAGATATTTCTTCGGGAACTTGTTTCCAACGCCTCTGACGCGCTGGACAAGCTCAAATACCTGACCGTTGCGGATGAAAGCTATAAAAACATCGCGTTTGATCCGCGCATCGATCTCTCTTTCAATAAAGACGCAAAGACGCTTACGGTTTCCGACAACGGCATCGGCATGAACGAGCAGGATTTGGTCGAAAGTCTTGGAACCATCGCCCGCTCCGGCACCCGCGCTTTTCTAGAAAAGCTAACGGCGGATGCCAAAAAGGATTCCAACCTCATAGGGCAATTCGGCGTGGGATTTTACTCCGCTTTTATGGTTGCGGACAAAATCGACGTGATAAGCCGCAAGGCGGGCGAAGACGCCGCATGGAAATGGACAAGCGACGGCAAGGAAGGGTATGACATTGAAAGCGCGACCCGGGATACGCAAGGAACCACCGTCATTCTTCACTTGACAGGAGAGGGATCAGAATACGCAAACCGCTGGTCTATTGAAGACATCATCAAACGCTACAGCAATCATGTCGCTTTTCCCATCTACCTTACCTATGATGAAAAAGAGTACGATGACAAGGGCAAGGAAAAAGGCGCCACCACTAAAACCGACCGCATCAATTCAGGCGCCGCTTTGTGGAGACGCGCTAAAGCGGAAGTGAAAGATGAGGATTACGCCGAGTTCTACAAGCAACTTGGACACGACAGCGAAGATCCGCTTTTCTATATGCATACCAAGGCTGAAGGAACGCTCGAATACATCACATTGTTCTATGTTCCGAAAAAAGCGCCATTTGACCTTTACCATGTTGATTACAAGCCCGGCGTCAAACTGTACGTTAAGCGAGTGTTTATCACCGATGACGACAAAGAGCTTATGCCCACATGGTTGCGTTTTGTACGGGGCGTTATTGACAGCGAAGATCTGCCTCTGAACGTGAGCCGCGAGATTCTTCAGCAGAACAAAATTCTCGTCAACATAAAAAACGCTTCGGTAAAGAAACTCCTTGCGGAATTCAAGACTCTTTCCGAAAACAACAAGGAAAAGTGGGATGTGTTCATAAACGAGTACAACAAACCGCTCAAGGAAGGGTTGTATCAGGACTGGAACAGCCGCGACGCCCTGCTTGAACTCGTGCGCTTCAAAAGCACATCGGCCGAGGGCTGGACAAGTTTTGCTGATTATGTTTCCCGTATGAAAAGCGATCAGAAGTATATCTACTACATTACCGGAGGCGATGAAAAGACGCTCCGTTCCTCGCCGCTTCTTGAAGCCTACACTGCGAAAGGCATCGAAGTCCTCATCATGGATGATGAGATAGACGATATTGTAATCCCGTCCATTGGCAGATACTCGAAGAAAACAAACGACACAACCTCCGAATGGGAGCTTAAAGCCGTAAACCGCTCGGGCGCGGACGAGGAACTCGGCGAAAAGGAGAATAAAGAGGCTGAAAAGGAAATAAAGCCCGTTATTGAGAAAATCAAGAAGGCGCTTGGGGACAAAGTGAAGGACGTGAAACTCTCCCGCCGCCTGCAAGATTCGCCGTCCTGCATCGTCGCTGACGAAAACGATCCTAGTATGCAGATGGCGCAGATGCTCAAGGCTATGGGGCAGTCCGAAATTCCGGACATAAAGCCGATTTTGGAAATCAACGGGGGCCATCCGATTGTCGCAGCCCTTAAAACCATTGATGATGAGACGCACATTGAAGACGTAGCCATCGTCCTGCTCGATCAGGCGTTGCTCGTAGAAGGCGTCAAACTCAAGGAGAGCGCGGACTTCGTGAAGCGGCTGAACAAACTGCTGTCAAAGCAAGCGGCGCAAGGGTAACTCTTCACGATAGCTCGCTTCGCATGATTTTGAGCCGCAGTTCAGCGGGCTTCCGCCGCCGCCGAACTGCGGCTTGATGCGGATCGCCAACCCGCGCTGTTATGACAACGTATCGTTAGCATATTCCCCCAATCACCCGTTCATATCCTGACAAATCCCGGTACGTCTGTATCGTCTGCCACTTGTTTTCACGCAAAAGCCCCGTGACAGCCGGCATTTGGCGAGGATCCGCCTCTATAAGCAATGCGCCGCCCTGATTGAGGCGCGTTTTTGCCTCAACGATGATTTTTGTGATGCTGTCAAGCCCATCCGCGCCGCCGTCAAGGGCAAGATGCGGCTCTTTCCGCACTTCCAGAGACAATTCGGCAATCATAGACGTTGGAATGTAGGGAGGATTCGATACAATGATGTCAAAACAGCCTTCAATACAATCAAAAAGATCGCTTTCTATCCATTGAATATCCATGTGATGGGCTTCGGCGTTAGCGCGGGCGACATCCAAGGCGCTTTTTGATATGTCGGAGCCGGTGACAACGAGATGATTCCGTTCATGTTTCAAAGCGATCGCAATCGCGCCGGAGCCGGCGCAGAGGTCGAGGCAGGAGCGGGCGGCGCTTGCGTCAATGGCGGACAGCGCCGCTTCCACGAGGGTCTCCGTGTCGGGACGCGGCGTTAGCGCCGCGGAATTTACCATAAACCGCAGACCCCAGAACTCTTTATAACCTACGATATAAGCGACGCATTCGCCTGAAAGCCTCCGTTCCAGCGCGTTTTTGTAGGCGGTTTCGGCTTCTTTCGGGACGGAATCCGAAGCGGCGCATACAAGTTGCGTCCGGTTGCATCGCAACACGTCCGCCAAAAGAAGGCTTGCATCAAGATACGGCGCATCCACCTTGCCCTTGAGGAGTCGCTTCCCTTCCATGAGCAGAGTATTGATGGTTTTCATGTGGCCAACCATGCCCGCCGCTTGCG
Organism: Treponema sp.; assembly: GCA_031257675.1. Lineage (GTDB taxonomy): Bacteria > Spirochaetota > Spirochaetia > Treponematales > Breznakiellaceae > JAIRKH01. The sequence goes on from JAIROG010000072.1 coordinate 8,002, forward strand.
TCGCCAGCGCGAGACCAGCCTCGCTTCAACTGTCCCTATAGGCCGTCAAATCCGGCAATTCGTCCAATGTAATCACATAATCATGGTTGTAAACTTTGCGTTTGTGATCGTTGGTATTGTGGTATTCGCCCGTCCAAAAGTTGTCTTTATCCGACACCCCTTCTGGCGCTCCAAGTCCATCGTTCCATGTCATAAACCACGACCAAGCGACGCCATCGCGGACAAGCAGGTCGGGATCCGGAATCTCGCCGTTTTCGGTCATGGCGACTAGTTTCTTGGCATGAGACGCGGACTCAGTAGCCGTAAAAAGCGCCTTTTGCGCCCCGTAATCCTTCGCGCTTTGGGGGTACACATCGTAACCGGCGATATCAACCACATCATCGCCCGGATACCACGCGGCGTTTTGCCCGTTCCACACCCAGATAAGATTGTCAAGCTCGCATTCGTTGACAAAGTAGTCGTACATGTAGTTCCATAAGGCTATGTAAGGAGCCGATCCGGTCGCCCCCCACCAGAACCAGCCGCCGGACGCCTCGTGCAAAGGACGCCACAACACCGGGATATCCGCGTTTTTTAATTCCATAAAACACTCCGCCACTTTGTCAAGATCGTCTTTCATTACGGCAAAAGCTTCCGAAGAAACATCCAGTTTCCCATCTTTGTAGGGAATGCGAAAACTGGTGTTGTTAGTATAAAAATCTTTACGCTCCACTCTCCAGTGCCAGCAGAACGTTACGATGCCGCGCTTGCCGGGAACAAGCGTTTCACCGTTGTTTTTTCCTTCCCACCATTCAATGGCTTCGTCAATTTGGTCCCAGCCTCGATCATAGGGCAGTTGAATGAAATCAAAACCCTTGATCGCCGGATACTTGCCCGTATCGGCATAGACGCGGGCTATCATATCGCTGCTTTCATTGGTTGACCACGAGGTGTCCATTTGCCCGCTGATGATATGGTTGCCGTATTCATCGGCAAGGTAGTTCAAAAGACGCCGCGCATTAGGAGACTTGTCCGATAGCGCGACCGTTATACTCGCCTTTTCCCCGGCAGGTTCGACAGGTTGCAAAGCGGCGCCAGCCGGTTTGTCTTTGCTCGACGGACAGGCGCTGAAAATAACCGTCAATGTCATCGCCGACGTTAATAATATGAACATATCCACGATTTTCATGGATTTCATTATAGACCCTACCAGCCGGTGTGTCAACATTTATTTCAAATATTTCAAAATTGCGCTTTGCGCAAAAAAATGAGTGTGCTTCGCGGCATTCCGGAAGTTTCGCCGCTTGTTTTTTTTTGTGCGCAATGGTATCCTGACAACAGTTTATATAGATGTCACTATGAAAAATTTTGTCATTACGGCTACACGTTCCATGTTGCCTTACGCAGCGGAAGTTGTACGTCAAATAACGAGATTTCCCAGGTTCGGTCCGTTTGCAGATGTCATAAACGGCGTTGGACTGTTAAAAGTAGAGCCGTTTGCGGACGGTGAGATGGAAGTGGTCATAAAAGAATCCATACGGGGCAAGAGCATCTTCCTTTTTACCGGTTGCGCCCGCAACGAGGCGAATATCAGCATCAATGAGGCGAAAATCGAGTTGTATCATACGATAGATGCCTTAAAACGGGGACATGGAGGCAAAATAATCGTATTTGAGCCTTTTGTGTCGTGTTCTCGTTCAGATAGAACGGCGCGGCGCAGTTCCGTAGGGCTTTGGGTCCATTTAAAAACACTTGCCGGACTTGGCGTCCAACACTTCATCACCTACCAGTTGCATTCAGATAAATCAAAAACAATGCTTGATCCAACCGTGTGCGTAATTGACGACATTCCCGGACATATTCTGCTTAAACGGTACTTATGCGATCACTTTATTCAAAACACGGATGCGCTCAACATCAATGTACGTAAAAACTGGGCTTTCTGCTCCGTTGATGCGGGCGGGGAAAAACTTGCCCGTGATTTTGCGAACGCCTTTGGCACACCTCTTGTGGTGGCTCATAAACAGCGCGATTACACCAAAGCGAACGCCATCGAATCCATTAACATACTTTCCTCCGAACCCTTGGAGGGCAAGACGCTGTGGATCGTTGACGATATGGTTGACACGGGCGGCTCTGTAGTCAGCCTTATCCACGCCCTTGAAAAACACCGCCCGAAAGAGATCAACATTATAATCATGCACGCTATTTTTTCTGGAAAAGCATCCGAACACATGAATCAACTCTCCTCGGAAGGGCTTTTAAACAGAATCATCGCAAGCGACACGGTGTACCGCCCCTGTCTGGCAAACGAGATCGGCTGTCTCCACGTGGCGCCTTCCGCCGAGATTTCAGCGCAGATCATCAGAAACATTGTCACCAATGCGCCGATGAGCAGGCTTTTCAAGGCGTTTAACGTGGAAAAATATCTTACTTCACAGAATTTGTTCAGTTAGAAAGAAAACGGCAGGTTAAAAAAAGCGGCTGAGGGGAGTCGAACCCCCTTCACGAGCTTGGGAAGCTCGGGTAATACCGGTATACGACAGCCGCATATCATTTTAATACCATATAACCGTGATTTTGTCAAGTACAATACGGCGGTATGATCGGGATAATTTTTTTAGCGGCATTAAAAAGTCCGCGCATTCCAATAAAGTTTTTTTCCATCTATACTTTTTCTGTGCAGTTCGTTATTATATACCTATGTTAGAAATCGATGCCGTTGCGTTTGATCTGGACGGCACCCTTTATCCTAATTACCGGTTTTATCTGAGAATTCTTCCCTGCGTGGTAAAAGAACGCCGCTTGCTCCGCGCTTTTGGGAAAGCCCGATCTATACTCCGCGCCACAAAAGTCGGTGATCCTCTGTATGAACAGGAGTTTTACGAGGCTCAAGCCTTTCTAACAGCGTGTATTCTTGATGGCGAAGCCGCCCGTGTTGAAACTGAGGCAATGCGGCAAAAAATTGAGACGCGCATTTACCGCGGTTGGGAGCCTGTGTTTAAAAATATCCGACTGTTTCCCCATGTGCCGGAAACGCTTGCGGCGTTGAAGCGGCAGGGGCTAAAACTGGGGCTTTTGTCCGATTTTCCACCGGAACGGAAACTTGCGTTTCTGGGACTTTCCGAAATCTGGGACACGGTTCTGTGTTCCGAAGAGATCGGCAGGCTCAAGCCGGACGCGAAGTCTTTTATGGCGTTGGCGGAAGAACTCGGTACAACCCCCGGACGGGTTCTCTATGTCGGCAACAGCAGGCGGTACGACATCGCCGGCGCCGCTCATGCGGGCATGAAAACCGCGCTGAAAGTTCCCTTTTTTTTGCAAAGTTTCAGCAAGCCTATTAATAATAAGAATTTCATTTTTTGCGACTATCGCTATTTATTCAATTATGTGGTAACATGACTGTCTCTAAAATCATAGAAAAAGAGAGTACCGGATGGCAATAATAGTAGGAAATATAATAACGCTCCTCATCGTTGGAGTGACGCTTTTTTTGTACCGTCAGTTTGACAAACGAAACCGTTCTCTAGACAAGGTGCATAGATATGCGGAGCATCTCAAGGACGAGCTTTCCGCATTTGTAACGGAGAAAGAAAGCGCGGTGAAAGATTACAGCATAGACCTTGATGTGCAACAGAAGTCCGCCAAGGAATTGATGTACAAACTCAAGCTGACCGAAGAAGATCTTGCGGAAAAGGCAAAAACTATAGCGAAGATCGATGAGCGCATAAACGCCTACGACACTTCTTTGGAAGAGTTGATGCGTATGACGGCTTTGGTGCAGGAGAATTTGGGGCGCATCAGCGAAGAATCGGCTTTTGTGGAGACTGTCAACAAAAAAGTCTCCGATGCGCATGATAAATTAGCCGTGATTGAAAAGGGAATATCCGGTCTTAAACAGCGTTTTGAGCAGGATAATATGGCATCCCTGTCGAAAGTTTCCAACAATATGCTTGCCGAAGTCAACGCTTCTATTAATACGCTTAAAATGGAGGCTGAAACCGTTCAGCGCACTGTTACGGGGCAACGGGAAGCAATCGAAAAAACCGAGCAGATTCGTTCCGCCAATCTTGCCAGAGACATGGAGGCGATCAACAAAACGCTCCGAGAAGTCGCCGCGCGCGCCGGGACAACTGCAGACAAGATGGAAGAGGCGATCCTTGTCAAATTGAAGGGTCAGTCTGAGGAGCGCATCCGGCGTTTGCAAAGTTCAATAGAAGAGAATTTGAAAACCCATCAGGAAGAGGCGCGGAAGCAAGTCGCCGACATTGACGCTATCGCGGCTAAACAGATGGAGCGTTGGAATGCCAACAGCGACGCCCTTGATGTCCAGCGGCAACGTTTTTTGGAGGAATGGTCGCATGATGTTGAAGAAATAACCGCTTTTTTCAAAACCCGGCAAACCGAATGGATGGCGACAGCCGAGGAAAAAGAGACGAATTCGAAACAGGTGATATCGGAGTTGGAATGCGCCGCCGCAAACATACGTTCTTATATTGTTGAGCAAAACGACGCCCTTGAGCATAAATTGAAAGAAACCCAGTCGCGTATGGACGAAACAATCGCTGTTCTGGAGGAACGGCTTGCCAACGCATCGAGTGAGGCGGAGCGGAAGGTGCTGGAACGGGCGGACGAAAGGCTCGGTAATTGGCGGCAGATTGCCCTTGACGCGGATGCGAATCTGCAAAAAACCTTGCAGGGGCTTGAAGCTTCTTCCGTACAGATAAAAGACCATTTTGAAAGGGAATGTTCGGCTCTGGAACAGCGGCTCAAAGATACGCAACATCAAACGGAAGCGGATATTACCTTGCTAAAGCAACAAATTTTTGACACCGCTCGAGACTCCGAAGCGAAAATTTCCGAAGAAGCGGACGCTGACCTTGAACAGATATTCCGCTCGTTTGAGGATGCGGACAAGCGGCTGACCGACATGCAAAGCCAAACCAATAGGGCGGTTTCCCAGATGGAAGAGCGTCTCAAAGAAACAGCCGCCGCCGCTGAAAAACTGGCGCTTGAAAGCGTGGATATTCACCTTGAAGACTGGAAGCAGGTTGCCTCTGACACCGAGATGAAGCTGAAGGGGCTGTTGCATGAACTAGAAACCGCGCGCGATGCCGCCCACGCGCAGCTTGAAACGGAAATGGGACACATCCGCCAGCAACTTTCCGATGCCTATACCCATACGGAACAAACCGTCGCCGGACTTGAGAACAGTATAGTGAAGACGGCGGCGGCTGTGGACGCAAAGATAGCAAGTGAAGCCGATGCAAAACTCGTCCGGTGGCTGCATGAGTCCGAGAATCAGGATACAAAGGCAAAACAAATACTTGAGGAAATCGAAGAGGTGGTTGCGCAGGCGAAGACGCATTTTGCCGTGGAGCTGGATATTCTCAACAAACAGCTTGAAGGGGAGCATGTCTATACCGACGAAGTGATTGCGGAGTTGCGGGATAAATTCGCCGCGGAAATGGACGCGATTGACGGCAAGATCGACGATGCTGACGCCCATACAGACGAAGCGATCCTTGCACTTGACAAACGGCTTGACGCGGCGCGCGCTGATTTCGATTCATTGGTTGCGGATATGAAAGAGAATATTGTAAAGGCGGTGGATGATGTCAAAGCGGATATTGTGAGCGGACTTGACGCCGCCAAAGAGCAGAGCAGGCTGCGGATAGCGGAACTTGAGGCGTCTTTTGCCAGCACAAAGACGTATTTAGACGAAGATATAGCGGAAGCGGAAAATCAGGTGAAGGAATTCCGCGAGCGGTTTGAAGAAACCGTAAAGCGTATTGAAGCGGCGATGAGTACCGCAGTCAGCAATACGGATATTAAGGCGGCGAAAGCCGCGAATGACCGCCTCGCCCAGTGGAAGATTGCGTTTGAGGCGGGAGACGAGATGAGCGCCCGGCGGCTTGCGGAACTGGAAGCCCTGTTTGCCCAAGCGAAAGCCGGCGTCGCTTCCGATCTGGAGCAAGCGGAAGAGCAAACCAAACGACAGATTGCGGATTTGGAAGCCAAACTTGCCCAAGCGAAAGCCGGCGTCGCTTCCGATCTGGAGCAAGCGGATAAAAAGAACAAACAACACCTTATGGAACTGGAAGCGAAATATATCCAGACCAAAACGGATATTTCAGCGGAACTTGACCTTGCCGGAACGCAGAACAAGGCTCGTGTAGCCGATTGGGAGGCGTCTTTTGCCGAAGCCAAAGAGCGTATCGCACATGAAACAGCCGAAACCGAGTCGCATCTGCAAAGCATTGAAAAAAGAGTCAACGAGGCAATGAACCGCATTGAGGCCACGATTAGCGAGGCGGTCGCCGAGAGCGACAACAAAGCGCAAGACGCCGCAAACGACCGCCTCGCCCAATGGAAGTCCGCGTTTGAGGAAGGCGACGGACAGACCGCGCGGCGGCTTGCGGAACTCGAAGCCTTGGCGGCCCAAACGAAGGAAGAAATCTCCGCGGACTTGGAGCGCGCCGGAGAGCGGAACAAGGAGCGCGTGACCGGGTTGGACGCCGCCTTCGCGCAAACCAAAGCCCGCATTGAGGACGAGATCGCGGACGCGGACGCCAGACTCCGCTCCATTCACGATGAATTCGAGGAGACGGCGGCGCGCGTCAAGGCCGCTCTCGCCGAGGCGGTCGCCGAGAGCGACAACAAAGCGCAAGACGCCGCAAACGACCGCCTCGCCCAATGGAAGTCCGCGTTTGAGGAAGGCGACGAACAGACCGCACGGCGGGCTATGGAACTGGCGCATTTGCTGTCCAGTACCAAGGACGATATTGCTATGGAGCAAGAGCGCGCCAGCGAACAGAACAGCGTCCGCGCGGCCGAGATGAACGCGGCTTTCGCTGAAATTAAATCCCACTTGGAAACGGAGATTGAAAACGCCGAAAGGCAGTTGAGACACATTCAACAGGAAATTGACAAAACATCGGATCACATTGAGAGAGTCATGGCTACGTCGGTGGAAGACGTTGAGCTACGCGCCCGAACTGTAGCCGAAGCCATAAACGCCGGCACCAAACGTATGTCCGCAGACTTGGAAACTGCAATCAGTCAAACCAAGATGCAGTTTGAGGAAGAAATCGCCCAAGCGGAAAGCCGATTGCATTCCTTTCAGGACAAACTGGCGGAAACGTCGTCTGCCATTCAGTCTGATATGAAAAGAGCGATTGAGGAAGCCGAATCTCAATCCAATGAAAAAAAAGCCATGTTTACGCGGAAATTCAAAGAAATGATGACAAGCGCAGACGCGATGATTCAAAAATTTGAGAATCAATTTCAAGAAGCGGCGGATCACATGGAACAAAGCGTACTTCTTGAAACGGACGCCAAGTTTGATGAGTACCGTGCGGCTCAGGCGGAGCAATTCCGGCGTTTTGAACTTCTGGCTGAAGACACGACTCAACTTGAGAACGAGCTTCGCGTTTTGTTGCAAGACACGGAGGCGCGCGTAAAGACCGATGTCTCCGCTTTTGAGACTTCCTCGGAAGAAGAGCGTAAAACTGTTCTCGCCTCGTTCACCGCAACCGCCGCTTCACTCAAAGGTGAAATGGCAAATATAGAGCAAGAGCTTGCCGCGTTGAAAGAGAGGGCTTACGGAAATGTCTCCGAAAAACTCAAGATTTTTGAGGATGAGTTTACGGTGAATCTTGACAAAAGAACTACAGCCGTAGACCAGCAACTTGCCGGGTGGAAGCAGTTCCTTGACAACCAGCTTGCCGTTATAACCGAAGAAGCCGAAGCCAATAGAAAAAGCGTTGAAAACGCCTATGCCGAGAAACTGAAAACAGGACTTAACACCTACAATGGGCAATTGACCACGCAGTTAGAAAAACTCAAGGAGGATACGGATAGCTTTGAAGAAGGCGTCAGGACGCAGATGAAGATCGCGGACGAATCGCTTTTCTCCCTTAAACAGCAATTCCGGCAGGATATGGAAGACGCCCGCAATTCCGCCGAAGCCTCGGTGCGTTCCGAAATCGGGAAGCATAACATTGCCGTCGTGGACACGCTCAAGCAGAATCAACGGGATATGGAAGCCAGAATCAAGAAAATGCGGGATGACATTGAAGAGCGGAGCGGCGAGATTGCGGGTCTTTTTGAAGCGTCAAAAGTCAATATTGATGAATGGAAGCAGAATGTCAACATCCAACTTCGGGAATTGGAAACCGCGCTGGAAGAAACCCGCAAGCGCGGCAGAGATTTGGCGACAGAAAGCAATGAACGCTTGAGCGTCGTACGCGCTTCTATCGAAGACATACGCTTGGAAGCCGACGCCCACCGCGCCGAGCTTTTTTCCCATATTGACGAGCAGGCGCGAACTTTGGACGCGGCGATAAAGGAAGCGGATCGCCATATTAAAGAATTCGCCTCTCAAACGAGCCTTTTTGACCGCGCCGACACGCTTAAGCATGAACTTGAACGCCATATTGAAGACCTGAGAGACGATCTTGATGGACTGGATCAGCGGCGCAGCGAAGCGGCCGATCTCGAAAATCAGTTTATTAAGATAAAGCGCCTTGAAGACGAAGTGAACGCCAAGATGACCCGGTTCCTGTCTGAAAAACATCGCATTGAGCAGATGGAGACCGAGTTCAGCCGGTTGCTCCAGACATCCAAGTCTGTTGATGAGAAACTCGCCCAGCTTTCGGCATCAGACGATACATTGCAGGCAATGCAAGTCGAAATCCGCAAATTCAATGACGCGCTTGAAAGCTCTGAGGAGCGCTACTTGCGCATCGAACGCAAAAATCAAACGCTTGATGTTACAAACGAAGGAATTGACCGCAATTTCAAGATGTTGCAGGAGTCCGAACAGGTTGCGGCGCGTATCAACGCCGAACTGCTGGAGCTTTCTTCGCAGGCAACCTCGTTCCATTCGATGCTTGGCGTTTTGACCGCCGAAAGCGACAAGGTAAACGATGCCGCGAACAAGATCAAGATCTTAGACACGACGCTTATCACCATTGACGAGCGCATCGCATCGGCTCAAGCTGCCCGTGAGTGGGTTGCGCGCCTTGAAACACGGCTTGAAGAATTGAACAAACAAGCTCAGGAGCAGGTGAAGCTCATGGGAACCTTGATGAAAGATCGGAGTCCGGGCTTAGGAGGGGGTTCCAAAGATGATGGCGGAACTCCTGTAGGCGTACGTAACAACGTTATAAAATTGGCGCATCAGGGCTGGAAGGTTGAGGAGATTGCCAAGTCATTGAAACTTGGGCGGGGCGAAGTGGAGCTGATTTTAGAATTATCTCAAAAGAGTTGATTGTACCGTGAACATTATCCTTTTTGAACCGCTTGAAATTGGAAGACCTCTTCCCAAACGTGACGAACGCGCCGTTCATCTTCTTAAGGTGTTGCGCAAACAAGTCGGCGATACTTTTGACGCGGGAATCGTGGGCGGGAATCTCGGTACAGGGCTTATTGAAAGCATCAGACTTGAGGGCATTGGCTTTTCCCTTAACCTCAAAGAGAAACCGCCGCCGCGTCTTCCTCTCTGTATCGGCGTGGGCTTTCCCCGCCCCATACAATTGCGCCGCCTTTTGCGCGATCTTGCAAACCTCGGCGTCGAGGCTATAGATGTCTTCGGCACGGATTTGACTGAAAAGAGTTACCGCGACACGAGATTGCTCACGGATGGAGGGGGACATGCGGCGCTTGTCGAAGGAGCGGTACAGGCGCGTGACACCCGTATTCCGCTAGTGTCCGCGTATGAAAACATAGACGACTGGCTTTTAGAGCGTCCATGGGAAAAAGAACGTACCTCGCCGTATTCCGATTTCGGCAGAAACAGGAGCCTTCGCGCCAGTCCTATTCTCATCGCCGCAGACAACGTACATCCCGAAGGCGCGTTGTCCCTGCTCAACCTCTTCGGACACCCTGTGGTGATCGCTGTGGGATCAGAACGGGGATGGTCGGATCGTGAGCGCGCGGGACTTGAGAATGCGGGATTTATCCGCCTTTCTATGGGCAAACGGGCTATGAGAACTGAAACAGCGTGCGTCGCGGCTACGATATTAGCTATGGAAAAACTTGGAGAACTGGAATAGGCGCGTCAAAAAAGCGCGCGTCAACCATTATGAGGAGAAGTGTTTGAATCAAGAGCAAATCAAAGAAAAACTTTTAGCCATAGAAGATGCGCCGCTGGATTTTTCTTTACTATTTTCAGGTAAAAAGAGCGGGAAGGCAAATGGCTTATATAAACCGGAGACGAAGGAAATCGTCATTCACAACCGCAACTTTAACGACGACAACCTTCTGCTATACACGGCGATACATGAATATGCGCATCACCTGCATGCCTGCGCACAGGGAGGCAAGCTCTCAGCGCGAGCGCATACTTCGGAATTTTGGGCTATTCTCCATAATCTTCTTGAAAAAGCCGAAACTCAAAACATATATCGGAATGTCTTTGCCTCTTCTCCAGAACTGACCGCGCTAACCGAAATCATCAGAGCGAAGCACCTTGCGGAAAATGGGGCGATAGTTAAAGATTTGGGAGAAAAACTGTTGTTGGCGCAGGAACTGTGTGGGAAGATCGGCGGGCGTTTTGAGGATTATATCGACAGAGTGTTAAGAATTCCGCGTCCTGCGGCTATGACCGCCATAAAGATGCATCAGTACAACGTGAATCCTTCTGTGGGACCCGATAATATGCGTTTCTTGACAGGCATAAAAGACGAGGATGTTCGCGCAGCCGCAGAATCGGCCCTGCTCAGTGGTAAAAGTCCAGATACGGCAAAGGCAGCCGCAAAATCGCAACAAACGCCGTCTCTTGAAGAAAATCCCCGCACGAGGCTTGAAAAGCTCGAAAAGGAAAAAGCCCGTCTTGAACGGACGCTTGATTCAATTAAAAAACGTCTTGATGAAATTGTACAGGAGTTGGAACAGTGTTAATGACGAATATAAATAAAATTTTTACTCTCTTGTTTTTGTTTCAGCCTTTCGCTTTGTTTGCTCAAACTGCCGCTCAACAGATGCCGGATGCCAGCCACATTGACGAGCAGCGCGAGCTTTTTCCCGATATACTCTTGGCCGATAGGCTTCTAAAAGAATGGGATAGGGAAAACCGCAAGCCGTATTGGGTTAATACGCAAGCGGATATGGAAGCCGCCAAACCTATAACGCCAAATCAGCGCTCGATTCTGCTCAACAACGATATTCTCGTGTATTACGGACACCCGAATTCCGTAAACATGGGGATTTTGGGGCGTTACTCAATGGAAGAACTGGATTCACGGCTTACAAAACTCGCCGACGAATACAAGAAGGCGGGCGGCAGAAACATTATCACCGCGTTTTACATCATTTATGGAACCGTGTGGCCCGAGGGAGAGATCGGCATCATCAACAACGAACTGCTTATGAAGTACATAAACTACGCGCAAAAGCGCAATATGCTTGTCTTCATTGATCACCAGATCGGCAAGTACGATCCGGTTACGGCTATAAAACGAATGCTTCCCTACCTCAAGCACCCCAATGTTCACCTTGCCTTGGATCCCGAATGGCGCACAACCAAGCCCATGAAAGAGATCGGCACGGTAACCGCCGCGGAGATCAATCAAGTTCAGCAAATAATGGAAGAATACTTGAAGGCAAACAACATTCCCGGCGAGCGGATGTTGGTGATCCATCAATTTAAGCCGTGGATGATATCAAACCGCGCGGAACTGAAAAGCAGTTTCAGCAAGGTGCGTCTTGTGCATTGCGCGGATGGCTTTGGAAATCCCGCCCAGAAGCTTGGCTCTTATAAAGCGAACGCCTTTGATGATTACAACGCGGCGTATCCAGTGAAACCGACGCTTAATATGCCGGTTAAAGCGTTCAAATTGTTCTATAACTTCAATATACCGGGCGCAGGTTTCGACCGCCCATTGCTTACGCCCAAAGATGTGTATGCCTTGAATCCGAGGCCGTACGTGATTATGTACCAGTAGCCGGCAAAGCGGATGGATTGCCCCTTGTCTTCTATGGTCTTGAGGAAAACTCATCTTTTTTGTATACTTATTCAAAAGAGAAAAGGGATCGTCAAATGTTATTTAGATCGACTCAATCAGATATAACACCCGTTTCGTATAAAGAGGCTATTCTCAATGGGATGCCGCCTGATGGCGGGTTGTATGTCCTTGATTCGGTCATGGATATGCGGCATTTTCTCCTTTATATGGATAGTGGAACAACCTTTCGGGAATTGATTTCCACCATATCTCCCATTTTGCTTCAGGGCGAGTTAAATCCTTTAAGCGCTGCCTTAGTTGCGGAAAGCGCTTTTGATTTCGAGCCGGAACTGTTGCAATTGGACGAGCGTTACTCCATACTGACCTTGTACAATGGTCCAACCGGCGTGTTCAAAGATTTCGGCATTGCGTATATCGCCGCGCTTATGGAAGAATTTGCGCCCGGTGATAAAAAAACCATGGTGTTGTCCGCAGCTCGAAGCGATACCGGAGTCAGTCTCGCCCATGCCTTTCATCAAAGGAAGAATATCATATCGGTTATTCTGTATCCTTCCGGCGTTATTCGAGGGCTTGATGAGAAGACTTTTGTGGAAAATGGGGGCAACATCATCCCCATTCAAATAGACGGCGTTTTTGACGATTGCCAGCGGTTGGTGATGGAAATTATGAAGGACAGGGATTTTGTCAGGCGTTACAACTTGACGACGGCTAATGCCATCAACGTGGGACGCCTTCTGCCTCAGACCTTCTATTATCTCTACGCTTTTATTAAGGTGAAGAAATGGCTTTCCGGCGATCTGCAATTCAGCGTACCGTGCGGGAATTTCGGAAACCTTATCGCCGGGCTCTACGCATGGAAATTCGGTATGCCGGTGAATGGTTTTATTGCCGCCATGAACGCCAACAATGCTTTCGCCAATTTTTTTTCGGGAAAATTTCTTGCCACAAAACGGCAGATCACGACCATTTCACCCGCGCTTGACGTATGTTTTCCCTCCAATTATAAACGCCTCCTCTCATTTTATAATGAAGCTCCGCTTGTCATGCGGAATATGGTCTTTCCCCAATCAATAGATGATGAAGTTACCCGTAAAACCATGAAAGACGTATGGAAAAAATACAATATAATTCTTGATCCGCATACAGCGGTGGCGTTTGCGGGCGCAAAACAGAACGCTGAAACAAGCGGCGATGAGTATCATACTATCGTCCTTGCCACGGAGCATCCGGCAAAGCAGGCGGCTTTAATCTTCGACACGCTAGGGCAAACAGGGCCAATACCTGAAAAATTGTCCTTGCTCAAAAAAGAATGCAAGCCAATAGCTTGTATTCCTCCACAAATTGACACTTTGGAAACCGCCATTGCAAGCTGTTTTTAAGAAACTGGCCTACACGGTGAAGCGAAAAAACGCGAAAGCGCCGGTGGAAACTTCCTTGACATCGGCGTTTTTGATGCTTTTCATGTTTTTTTTCATGCATCTCCAATCTCTCCACGCGCAAACGCTCAGTCAGGGGGAACAAGTGATGAAAGCCCTCGCCGCCGCATACCCCGACCGCGTTGGGCGCGCTGTTTTAAGAAACGGCGATTGGGCGGTTCAGGTGTACGGCGTATGGTTTTACTATGCAGGCGGACGGTTGCTTCCCGAAGAACTGCGCATGAGATCGGCTGAATACGATCCTCAGACATTCTACCGGTACCCAAGAGATTTGCCCGAATGGAAAGCCCCCGACACCGAAGCAACCGCGCAATTTAGGTCCATGCAACAGAGACGTTCTTCCCGGACTACAAAACGCTCTCAACACTTTTTTGATGCTTTATGGCGGGCAAGCAACAAAGACGAGGCATATAGGCATGTAAAGACCATCCGTTTTTTGGGCTGGAACGTACTCGTCCACTATTCCATACTAGAAGAACTCGCCCTTATCGAAGAAGCTATTAATAATGAAGCGAAGGTCAATACGCAAGTGAGGCAATGGTTAAACGCTATAACAAGCCTTTCCGCGTGGAATTGGCGGAATATCGCCGATGTCCAAAGCAGGAGTTTTCATTCATACGGCGCCGCCATTGACATTCAGGTTAAAGCCTTGCGTGGTGAAGAGACGTACTGGCTCTGGACAAGTCAAAAGGGCGTTGATTGGTGGGCGGTTCCCTATCAAAGCCGACTACATCCACCGGATGTAGTGGTCAAAATCTTCGAATCGTATGGCTTTATATGGGGCGGCAAATGGCTTTTTTATGACACTATGCATTTTGAATACAGACCAGAAGCGTTTATTTTGAATAATATCCCGATGAACGGCATAAGGTAACAAACGCTCCCTTTTTATTGTTGATAGACCTGTACTGGACACAAATCACTCATGTATTAACTAATACCTGTAAAAAAAGGAAAAAGTCTGGCGGCGGCCTGCTTTCCCGCGTAGGCAGTATCATCGGCGCGGGAGGGCTTAACTTCCGTGTTCGGGAAGGGAACGGGTGTGTCTCCTCCGCCATGGCCGCCAG
>JAIROG010000132.1 GCA_031257675.1 Treponema sp.
CTGGGTATCAAAGATTGCACTTTGAAATCTTTTCGTATGGTGGGGGAACAAATCCCCCACGCCCCCAGTTTTCCGCAGCAAGCTGCGGGGTATTAAACCAAAGGGGCTACGCCCCAAAAATAAACAAAGCTTGATAGCGGTGGTTGAGCGGAATTTTCAGAGGGCGTATAATATGGAAGGCATGCTTACGCTCTTGAAACAAATGGGGGCTTTTCCGCCGCCATTTTCCTTTTTCACTCCCAAAGCGCTTGATCCATTTTATATTTTATAGTAGACTTATTAAGGTTTCAAAGTCTTGTCAATTTTTCAGTTGTGCCTTTTTGAAACCTAACATTTACTAAAAATATCTGGAAACAAGATGCTTTTATGTACGAAATTTCTGGTAGCGGCTTTATCTTCTTTTTTATACAAAAGGTTAAAACAGAGAAGATTGTTATGCTTGATGTCAGTACAATGGCGGGTATGCGCATGTCAGGATGCTCCTTCTTGTTTTTATTCGCGCCATAAAAGGCGCAACTGGCGTTACGCGCCAATGAACGCCTCCTTCCCTCCTATTTTGACGTCAAAAGGAGCAGATTGTGCGGGATAATTCGACAGCGAATTTTCATAATCCTGATGGAGCGCAATATTATAGCATCGCAAATTTTATCGTTTGCATCGGTACATTGTTGTATGTCGCAGTCCGTATATTAAATATAATAGAGAGGGGGGACATTTCTCACGCATGGTCAGTCGGGGTTGCGGGCGTATTTTTGCTGGCGCATATAGTGATTATACAGAAATCCTTCAAAGGGATGTTGGACGCGGCGTTTTTTTGTCCATTGCTCATGTATATAATCTACAATGCCGTCAGCACGGCAAACCATGACAACCAAAATTTTTTTACGGTCTACTTGGGAACCTGTTGCATCGCCGCAATCTACAATAACCGCCGGAGTCTGGGACAATATCTCATGCTCACCAATATTGTCAATCTCATCCTTATTTATTTCCGTATACCGTTGCAAAGCCCAAGCGGAGACGCTTCCTATTCTGAACTCGCGGTTCATGAGGCGGTTGTACTTTTCTCTTCCGTGATTCTGTATATGATCGTTCGGTTTGTTACACGACAAGGCTCCGCGGCGATTAGGAACACGGAGACTTTTTTGACCCTGATGGATGTAACGCCAATGATGCTGGTCATCGTTGACGATTTTACCTTTATCACCCATCTCAGTAAAACCATGTCTCAATTCGCCCACATTGAAGACCCATCTATGGCGGTGGGACGTCCGGTGTTGGACCTTTTCCATGATATAAATATGAAGGTGATAATGAGTGATATCCTCACGTCAAAGGGAACCGTCATGTTCACAAAAGAAATTGAGATGGAAGGTGAAACCCGTCATTTTTTAATAGTGAGCAGTAGATTGGGGAGCAGTACGCCCGGACGTTTCATCTATCTTGATGATATTACCCATATTGAACGCGCCCGGAAGGAGGCGGAGCAGTCGTCCAATGCGAAAAGCCAGTTTCTCGCCACCATGAGTCACGAAATCCGCACTCCCATGAACACCATTATTGGCATAAGCGATTTAATGCCCACAGAAAATTTGTCCCCCCTTCAAAAAAAATATTTTTCGGACATCAAAAAGATGTCAAAATCGCTCCTCTCCATCATCAATGACATTCTGGACTTCTCAAAAATTGAGTCGGGAAAACTTGACCTTCTGCCTGTGCATTATAATGCGCGTGAACTTTACAACGACATCGCCGCCATGTGCGAATTTATCGCACAGGGAAAAGGACTCGAATTCAGAGGCAGTTTTGACAGATCAATACCGGAGACGCTTTACGGCGATGAAATCCGGGTGAAGCAGATTTTGACCAATATCGTAAACAACGCGGTCAAGTATACAAAACAAGGCTTTGTCTCCTTCGCCGTTTCCCGAGGCGAGCGGAAGACGCCCGGCGGCGACGACGGAACCGAGTGGCTTATCGTGGAGGTTACGGATTCCGGCGTCGGCATAAAAAAGCAAGATATTCCCAAACTCTTCGGCCGTTTCCAGCGGCTTGACATACGGAAGAACCGAAGCGTTACAGGAACGGGATTGGGGTTGGCGATAACCAAAAATCTGGTTTCTATGATGAACGGCTGCATTGAAGTGACCAGCGTTTATGGCTCCGGCTCCACCTTTAAGGTGTACCTGCCCTTGGTTGCCGGCGACCCCAACAAGGTCGAAAAGAACGAAGATATGCCTATCGTAATGGCGAAAGACGGGGTGCGGGCGTTGGTCGTGGATGATATTCCGGCAAATCTGACGGTGGCGTTGGGTTTTCTGAGCAAACACGGCATTAACGCGGAGATCGCCAATGGAGGCGTTGAAGCCATTGAGAAGGTGAAAAAAAGTGTTGAGAGCGGATGTCCGTATGACATTGTTTTTATGGATCACATGATGCCGGATTTGGATGGCGCCGAAGCGACGAAACAGCTCCGCTCGCTTGCGAATGGCGCCGCTTCGCCGTACGCGACCATGCCAATCATAGCCCTTTCCGCCAACGCCGTACAAGGCATGAAGGAATTTTTCCTTTCCTGCGGTATGGACGCTTTTGTCTCAAAGCCCATAGAAGTTGCGGCTTTGAACGCGGCGTTGCAACGCTTTTTGCCAAAAGAAAAATACGCCGTGGCGGATGCGGAGAATAAGAGCGGCGCCGCCGGAACACAACCCCTTCTGGAAGAATCTCCGTACGAGGGCGTCACAAAAATTGCGGGGCTTGATACAACCAAGGGGCTTTCCTACACCGCGAATAATACCGAAATATACACATCCATACTGAAACAGTTTTCAGCCGGCGTAGAAAAGGGGCTGAACATTATCCGCGAAAGCCTTGTCTCGGAGAACTGGGACGCCTACACCGTACAGGTTCACGCCTACAAGGGGATCTGCGCCACCATCGGCGCGACGGAGCTTTCAGAATGGGGAAAAAAGCTGGAAATGGCCTCAAAAAGCGATGACAAATCGCTCTGTCTGGAGGAAACAGAAGCATTTTGTTCCGCCTTGGCGGATTTTAACGCCGCGCTTCGCCGCACCGCCCTTTTTGCGGAGGACGGCGAAACGGACAAGACTGAGATCACAGCCGATGGCATGGCGTCAAAGCTCGCCGAATTTATGGAAGCCTGCGATACATGCAGCGTATCGCGGGTCAAGTCCGCAATAAAAGAACTGGAAGGGCTGCGGCTTGCCGGCGCACCGCCTGATTTTGAGGACGCCTTGTCTGGAATTCTTGACCTCGCCAGAGACTTTGACTACGAAGAAGCGATGGAAAACGTCCGGAAGTTGTGCGAGCAGGTGAAAAACAATCAAAATTTGGTGTCTTGAAGCGGCGTATTGGATTAAAGGAAAAGCAATGCGTAAGCCGGCGGAGTTTCTTTATAAAAATGGAGGATGTTTATGAAAAAAATTTTAATAGTTGATGATCAGGTAGAGTTCATCCATCTAGTCTCATGTTTCCTTATCAGCAAATATGATCTCTATTCAGCAAAAACAACAGCGCACGCATTCTCGTTGTTGCGCGTAAATGACTTTGATCTTATCCTGCTTGACGTTTTGATGCCGGGAATGAGCGGCATAGAATTCCTTCAGCATCTACAAAATGAATATTCGTCCAATAAACCGCCCGTTATCTTTGTGTCTTCCGAAGCCGATGCAAATGTCGTTTCTCAAGCCGTCAAACTCGGCGCGGCGGGCTATATAAAAAAGCCCATTGATGCGGAAAAATTGGTTAAAAAGATACAAGAAGTCATCGGCAAGTGAATTTCCAGAGCGGCGTATAAAAAAAGCGAATTCATCTGCCCGCTTCTAGCGGGCGTCTATGCCACATATATAACGCAATGTATATTTGAGGCGGCGTTGAGGTGATGTTCTATATAAAGGCGCGTGACCAGAATGCCATTAGCATTGACGGGAAAGGCGCAAGCGGCGCGTATGTCAACATCGCCAACTGTCGCCCCTGTCGCGGGGGCGATAAAGGCGGGGTGGCGACCGCCGTCCTTGGTGACGGCTTCATGGATATACTCCTGTTTAGAAAGGTGAAGGGGCGTTTGAGGGTTTAGTAAAGTCTCCTCTTAATACCAATGTGGCGATTGGGCATGGGAGAGCCGCCGCTCAACTTGAGCGCCTTGCGGGAGGCGCTGGGTTTCGTTGGCGGCGGGATTGGCGCGGCGGGGGAAAGGCTCTCCAAACGCAGGATTACGGTGTCAACAAGCGGCATAATCGCGGGCAT
>JAIROG010000016.1 GCA_031257675.1 Treponema sp.
AACCTGCTCCTTTAACAAGAGTTACATAAGTATCAGGATAAATCAAACACTTATCCATGAATCTTCGAGGGATTGATAAAGTTATCCCATAACTTTGAGTATCCAACTCTATATTATAAAAACCATTATCGCAGCAAATTGCGCGGGAAAAGCAAGAGGGCGCGGCGATTCATTGAAAAAGCGCCCTGCGAGAGACTCCGCGCAGTAAGCGCGAACCAGAGGTTCAACAGGGTGTTAAACCAGACGGCGCGGCTTGGATTGGAGGGACGCTTCAAGCGCGTCCGAAAAAATTTATTTATTTTTTACTCAGGCGTCAAACGCATTACACAATGCGCGGGTATTATCAGCGTCAGTTCCAGCCGCGCGCCGCCTGGCGGTCGCGGATCAGCGGTCAATGATCGTCACATGCGGCGGGTGTGTTTTGGAACCGGCGCGTCAATGAAAACAAGCGCCGCCATTTATCATTAAAGGAGAATTGTCAGATGAAACAGGTTGGAAATCAAAGCTCTCTCAAAGCCTCAGTCTTTGGGAAAACCGGTTTGGATGTACATGAAAAAGCGGGGTTTGGATCGCTTTTTCGCAAGAGCGTTTCGCTGGGAATGAAAAAGCTCGTGTTACGCGCAGCGTTATACGCGCTTTTGATTATGTGTTCCGCCACGCCGCTTTTTTCGGCGGCTCAAAGCGACGGCGGAACGGACAAAAACACCGCGACCGCGCGGGAGGGACGGGCGAAATACGTGTTTCTGTTTATCGGAGACGGCATGGCTATGCCTCAAATCAGCTCTGCGGAGGTTTTTGCTACAGCGCGTTCTTCCAAGGACATCACTATCACCAAGCTGGGCTTCACCCGGTTTCCGGCGTCGGGTTTGACGACAACCTATGACGCGGGAACCTTCATCACGGATTCCGCGTCTGCGGTAACTGCCATTGCCACGGGAAACAAAACCCTAAGCGGGGTCATCAATATGGATCCGGGAAAAACCAAGTCTTACAAGACCATCGCCGAATACGCCCACGAAGCGGGGATGAAGGTGGGCGTTGTCTCCTCGGTTACCCTGGATCACGCCACGCCTGCGGGGTTCTTCGCCAAGGTTCCCTCCCGGAGCAACTACTACGATATTGCGGTGCAAATGGCGCAAAGCGGCTTTGAATACTTTGCCGGCGGCGGGCTTTTGCAACCCACCGGGAAAAACAAGGATCAGCCCGACGTGATACAGATGGCGAAGGCTCAGGGCTATACCTATGTTAATTCCATAAACGCCTTTAACGCCTTAAAGCCTGGCGTTGGGAAGACGCTCGCCATAAACGCCACGCTTCAGGACTCAGGCTCTCTGCCCTATGAGGTGGACCGTAAACCCGGAGATCTTTCCCTCGCGGACTATACCCGCAAAGGCATTGAGCTTTTGGACAATCCAAACGGCTTCTTCTTGATGGTGGAAGGCGGCAAAATCGACTGGGCTTGCCATGCCAACGATGCTGGCGCGGCTATCAGCGATGTCCTCGCCCTTGACAACGCCATCAGGGTGGCGGTCTCTTTCGCGGAAGCCCATCCTCAAGAGACCCTCATCGTTGTTACCGGCGACCACGAGACCGGCGGCATGACCATCGGCTTCGCCGGCACCCAGTACGACACCTTTTTTGACAAGGTTGCGCTCCAAAAAACATCCTTTATAGCCTTTAACGATCAGATTTTGACGCCTTACAAGAAAAACACCCCAAAAGCGCAGGCGAAATTGTCTGACCTTCTTCCGGCCATACGACAGTCCTTTGGACTGGACTACAACAGTCTTTCGGCGTTCCAAAAGGAGCAACTGGAGTTCGCGTTCCAGCGTTCCATGGCGAATGACATTGAGCGTCCGGTCGCAGAGGATCAGTACCTGCTTTACGGCGGCTACGAGCCTTTGACCGTGAAGATCACGCAGATTATGAACCAGACTGCGGGCATAGGCTGGACTTCCTACGCCCATACCGGCGTTCCGGTTCCGACCTTTGCCAAAGGGGTTCATCAAGAGCTTTTCTACGGCTACTACGATAATACGGACATTTTCAGGAAACTCGCGTCAGCCATGAACTTGAAGGCGGCGGTGCAATAGCGGCGGTTCACCGGCGGTTGAACGCAAGCCGCCGGTTTTTTAAGGGAGGCGACTCCCAGCGGCGCTAAAAGGAGTATATGATGAAAAGAATTGCATGCGCAATCATCCTTGCGGCAGTGGCAGGGACGGCATTCGCCCAGGATTTCAAACTGGACGGATATATCAACAGCGGATTGGGGCTTGTCATAACGGACAGGCAAATCGATGATGGAAACGGCGGCGCAAAAAACGCGGATCCGTACCTTGCCGCGTTCGGCGTGGATTCGGAGCAGTGGGGCTACCGGTTCCGTTTGAACGGAGCCTACGCCAATGAAGCGAAGAGCACTGGCATAAAGTTGCGGTTGCAAGGGCAGGCAAAAACAGACAAAGACGGCGCGCCGGTTATTTCCCTTCCAATAGCATCTGGCTGGCTGACCTTTTTCAACGTATTCACGCTGAATGCGGGGATTATTGACGACAGTTCGTGGGTTTCAGGCGGCGGCATACTGAACGACGACATGGGCGAAGGCTTGGGGTTGCTGCTAAAAGTCTCTCCGGTGTCCGGGCTTGACGTAGGGTTCGGCGGTTACGCGATCTCGTCTTTAGGGAGCGGGGACAACAACATCCTCGCAGCCGGTATAAACAAGAATAGCGTCAACGTGTGGGGCGCTAAATACACGTTCAACCTTGCCTACACGTTGCCCGATGCGTTCAAGTTCACCGCAACCTTCCGTCCTAAAAATGATGCGGGCGGAGACTCCAACCGTGATGAAAGCATGAAGTCCATTATCGGAGTCCGCCTCCTTGCGGTAAAGAACCTGACCGCCATTGTGGAGGCGGAGTTGGACAACCTTCAAGAATTCGATCCGAAAGGCAAAGCCACCATCTATGAGACTATAGGCTACAAGATTGACGGCTTGTCGTTTGGTTTGAACGCGGGCGAATACATCCTTACAAAGGAGGGGTCTGACCTTGGTATCCGTCTCAATCCGTGGATGAGCTACGCCTTTGGCGCCATCGTCCCACGGCTTGACTTCGTGTACTTCATGGGCGGCAAAATAGACGGCTCTGACAATGATGAAGAAGGGAAATACCACCGCAAAGGTTACGCCGCAACCAATAACGCGAAGGACTCGGTTATTGCCATCCACCCTTCGGTTACGTTCAACATTGACGGCAAGACTTCTCTTGAGATAGGCGACGTGGTGAACTTTGAACAATGGCATACGGATTACTACGGGGCGGCCGGGCATCTCAAAAATAGCAAAATTACCAATGTTTTCTATATTGATGTGAAATGGAGTTTCTAGTATGAAAGGTGTCAGCGCAAAGATAGCCGGGTTGTTGCGGAGACTGTTCCGCAACGCAAGCATAAAGGGTAAGAACAAACGGGACGGCATCTTTGCGCTGGTATCGGTTCTGTTTATAGGCGTCTGCATACTGTCGCCCACCGGCTTTGAGGGGGCGTCCCAAGCCGCGGGCGGCGAGCGGGCGCGGGGAAAGATCGTAGAAGTCAATAACGACAGACTTATAAGCATAGGCCCGGTGAAACAGGGGGAACAGCAGCTTGAGGTGGAAATACGCTCCGGGCGCTTCAAGGGGCAGGTTTTTTCCGGCTCGAACAACTTGATGGGCAAGATAGAACTGGACAAGATTTTTGCGCCCGGGGATTCGGCGCTGGTAGTGTTGAGCGTTTCGAAAGACGGCAGTATGCGGCACGCCCAAGTCATCGACCACTACCGCACCGGCAAGACGATCTTTCTCTGTATCCTGTTTTTCTTCTTTATCATTCTCATTATGGGGTGGATGGGGGTAAAAATAATAATCACCTTTGTGTTTACCGCGGTAACCCTGATCCACATCCTCTTTCCGGCCATGCTCCGGGGTTGGGATCCCATCCTCGCCTCGGTTGTCATGGTAACAATCATAACCGCGGTGATCATCTTTCTGGTGGGAGGACTCACGCGACGGGGTCTCACCGCCTTCGCCGGCTCTATGGGAGGCGTCCTCCTCACCTCCCTGCTGGCGTTTTTCTTCACCTACTGGTTCAAGATTCACGGGGCGGTGCGGCCCTTCGCCGAAGCGCTCCTCTATTCAGGATACAGCCACCTGAACCTGGCGCACCTCTTTATCTCCGGCATTTTCCTCGCATCCTCCGGAGCGATGATGGATCTCTCTATGGACATAGCATCGGCTATGGACGAAATTAAAAAGCAGAATCCGGTCATCAGCCGCCTCAATCTTATCAAAAGCGGCGTCTCCGTGTCCCGCCATGTAGCCGGAACCATGTCCACGACCTTGCTTCTGGCATATTCCGCCGAATATACGGCTATGATTATGACCTTTATCGCGCAAGGGATACCTCTTGAGAACGTCATCAACATGGTG
This sequence comes from Treponema sp., assembly GCA_031257675.1. Lineage (GTDB taxonomy): Bacteria > Spirochaetota > Spirochaetia > Treponematales > Breznakiellaceae > JAIRKH01. Next base: position 4,461 of record JAIROG010000016.1, read on the forward strand.
TGGGTTTCCTCCGAGACAGTGCATACCCTGGTGGGCTGTTTTGGCTTGACGCTCGTAGCGCCCCTGACGGTGTTCGCCGGCGGGATCATTCTGGGCGGAGAAAAGAAGGCGGGAAACGGCGCGGATTCTTGATTTGTTTCCGCAATTTTTTTATATACGGACTCGGCTTCGCGTTCGTAAAAACATATCCTTTCCTCTTGCCTTTCCGAGCGCGCGGAACAAGAGGTTGCGGGCGGGCTTCCGCTTGCCGCAGAACACGCGCATTGGGCGCCCAATGTTCCTTCCATAAATAGGTTTACCGTTTGACGGGCTGTTTTATTGGTAAGACGCTGAAAAAACATTTTTACGCTCAAAACACTTTTGAATCTTCCGATACATAGTTAGTATGACACTCGATGCCATCCTTAAAGATTCTCTTTACAGTTCAGCGGTGAACAAATAGAAATATCCCCCCCCCCCCCCGGCGTATAACCTGCCCGGTTCGTAAAAAAGAAAGCCGCCTTACGCCCGAAGAGGCAATCAGGCAGTTGTCCTTGATACGCTGATGACTGAGTAAGGTTGTCCGCGTGATCGCATACAAGTTGAATCCGAAGTGACATTCGGACGCGAGAAAAAACGCGCCGGCATCGTTATCTTTGACAAGGACAAACCTATTGCGCGATACGTCATCGTAGAACTTAAAAGACCTAGACTGAAAGACGGCAAGGAACATCTCAAGTCGTATTGCAACGCCACCGGCGCCCCTATGGGCGTGTGGACCAACGGGGAATCCATTTCCCATTACCACCGCGGAGACCCGAATTGCTTTGAGGACATTCCGGTTATCCCGTCCGCTTCGCGGCGTTTGACCGGCATCCTTACGAAACGGTGGACGATGCAAGATTTAGTCATGAAAGACAAACTGGTAAACAAGCGCAAATCGTTTAAAGACCTGATTCTGGAAATGGAAGGCGAAGCGCTGGCGGGCGCGAGGGTCGATGTATTTGAAAAACTATTCAATAATTACGGCGAAACCAGAAAAATCGAGCTGACCGCCTCGCGCCTGTCGATTTGTATTTCCTCGCCGCAAGGCGTGAAACTGTTTAACAGCAATCTTGACGTTGTTGACGGCGCTTTTGAATGCCTCGTCAACAAGAGCGGCAAGGGGTAGTATTTCACGCCGCGCTATGTAATCGACATGTGTGTAAAGATGCTCAATCCAAGGGAAGATGAAACCATGATTGACACCGCGTCGGGAAGCTGCGGTTTTCCGGTTCATACGATTTTTCACGTGCGGGAGCGGATTATAGCTGATAAGGGGCTGGATAAGAACCGTCTTTTTACCTTTGAAAAGAAATCCGCCCGCCGCGTTGATTATGTGAATGAAAAAGCATTCGCGGTTGACTTTGACGAAAAAGCGGCGCGGACGCTTAATTTAATAGCCGGAGACGGACAGACGAATGTGCTGCATCTGAACACGCTTGATTATGAACGCTGGGACGAAAGAACGAAAGACGGCTCGTGGACGGATATTTATAGTGAAGGATGGAAGAAGTTAAAAAAGACGCGAGCGGCGAAAGACAACCGCGCGTTTACGTTTGATATATTGATGGCGAACCCGCCTTTTGCGGGCGACATAAAAGAAAGCCGTATACTGGCGAAGTATGATTTGGGCAGGAAGGCGAAGGGCGCGTGTCAAAACGAGATAGGGCGGGACATTCTTTTTATCGAGCGCAACCTTGATTTTCTGAGACCGGGCGGGCGCATGGCGATAGCGCCGCCGCAGGGACGGTTTAACAACTCAAGCGACGCGTATATCCGCGCGTTTTTAGCGGAACTCCGACGGATTTTGGCGGTGGCGGGGTTGCGCGGCGACACGTTTAAACCGCGCGCCAGCACGAAAACGAGTGCGCTGTTTGTGCAAAAGTGGGACGAAAAGCGCCGTCCCAAGGTTGAGGGCTACCCGATATTCTTTGCGGCCATGCAAGAGTCTGGCAAAGACAACTCAGGCGATAAAATCCACGAGCCTTTACAGGGCAAACACGGACACCTGATCGTGAGGCGCGACCTCTTTAACCGCGGCGGGGAAACCCGGGACGGCATAGCGGAAGCCTTTGTCGAGTTTGCCAAGAAGGATGGCTTAAGTTTTTTAGGCGGCCCTTTCGACGATGCGAAGCGCAAGGCGCTGTTGGAATATCTGGAAGCGAGCGAGATAAGATTGAGCGAATTATTAAGTGAGAATGAAAGATTTGGAATTGATGCGGAATTTGTAAAAAAAGAATATCTACAAATAATTAATTTATTATAAAATAAAGAATCCCCGCCGCAGAGCGGCGGGATATTGAAGATTTCTCCTTGAAATCTTTGCGTATGCGGGGGAACAAATCTCCCGCGCCCCCAGTTTTAACCGCCCCAAGTGGTGGAATATTAAACCCATATGCGTTTACTTGCCAAAGCCGTAAAGGTATGATAAGCTCAAGAAATGAGAGGGGAGAAAGCAGGTGTTAAGCGATTGCTGTCAGTCATGCCCAAAGGATGGGAAGACAAGGCAAAAGAGCTCGGGGCATTGGTACGGGGGCGGGAAATCAAGAGCGTCCTGGATTTACCGCAACTGGTATTCTTATACCTAAGCGAAGGGAAATCCTTTAGCGGGATTGCGGCATTGTTACAGCGAGCCGGTATTTGTTCGATAAGCAAGAAAGCGGTATTCAAGAGGTTTCAAAAGAGCGGGGAATGGCTGCGGCGGCTGTGTGAAAGCGTCTGCCGGAACAACAAAGCGATACGGGAAGCGCCTTTGTGGTTGGGGGATCGGAAGGCGTATCTGGCAGACGCCGGCGGTGAACCGGCGCGTGTTGAAGCGAGCGCCCGCGCGTGGTTTTACGGGAAACTGTTATTGGCGGCCCTTTGTGAGACATGGGTAAACAAAAGGCGCTTTTCCCCCTCTGCGGGGAAGCGTTCCCGATAAAGCGTGGTCGTTATGGAATGAACAACGGCTCATGTTGGTCGTAGTAAAACATATGCTTCTTGAGACAATTTCCTTCATGGATTTGTTAGAAAATATACATCACGTTATGGTTCTTTGCGCCAATACTAAAAGAAAACGGCTCCCGGCGCTTTATAGGTTGCTTGTCCCTAAGTAAACGCATATGGGAACAAATCCCCCGCGCCCCCGGTTTTTCCACCCCAAGTGGCGGGGTATTAAACCCCATTTTTAAAATGAACCTCCGCAGGGCAAGCCCTGCGGTATCTTTAACCTTCATGTTTTATTCTGATACGGAAACAATTCAAGCCGCTTCCCTTCATGTGTCTTTTGGCGCTCATCAATCTTTCGTCCTTGATTCCTGACATACCGTTTTATTACTTCCTCGCCCCCGTGTTCTCCTACCGTCCCCATATAATATCCTCGGGTCCAAAATTCCCCTCCCCATAACATCTTTTTTACTTCCGGACATGCTTCAAATATTTTGCGTGCTGTTATACTCTTTATCGTTCGCACTATCTGCTCGGGGCTGTACGTCGGCGCCGATTGAACCAGAAAATGCGCATGGTCACTTTCCGTTCCTATCTCCAGAAATTTTATTTCATATCTCGCCTCTATTCCAAGACATATTTCCCTCAGTGTCTTGTCTATCTCTTCATTTATTACCGTTCTCCGGTATTTCGCCGGACATACTATATGATACATCAGCGCACTCACATTATGTTCTTTTCGGATGATTTCGCTCATCCCTTCTTTATACGCTTCCTTTCAGCCGCGGCAAGCCGCGGGGTATTAAACCGTATAGGCTCCGCCTAATAAAAACTTTTAAAAAATTACGCGATACTGATAGGTCGATTCCAGAGAGAAGCGCGGCGAGCGGACTTGCGGAGGGGGCGATCTGCCTCCGCAAGGCTGTAAAAAAGCGGCGGGATCCTCTATGATGTTGTAAGCCAAAACTTCATCAACAGAGGGGCGCCGCCGTTTATGAAAGATTGCGCCACAAAAGAGGCTGGCCGCCGCAGCCAACTTGCCATGGAAGAAAGGGAGGAAATCGCAATAACGCTGGAAAAAGGTCGTTCTAAAGCCGGGATTGGCCGGGCGATAGGAGCGGCCGTCAAATCCGTTTCTGCGGACTCTAGGTCGTTCAACGCCTGCCCCTTTGCGGCCGGACGCCGGAACAAATCGCGGGGCGGATTGGAATGGAAGGCGCTCATGCGGGCGTTTGTTATGAAACTATATATATGTTTATACGCAAGGCCA
>JAIROG010000061.1 GCA_031257675.1 Treponema sp.
TCGCGGATTTGGCGTATTTTTTGCAAAAATACGCCAAATCCGCCCGTTTTTTAGCGGAAATTGTTCAATAACTTCAGTTGTTGAACAACTCTAATAAATAAAAACAGCATATAAAAACATTATAACTATAGGCGCCGCTTTTTCTGTAGTAAATATTCCGTTCTTTTTTAAGAAAAAAACGGCAAGAAGCGGCAATAAGACGCCGCCTGTCAAGAAAATATAAACAAACAATGAAGTGTGAAAAAATCAGGTCAACAAGCCTTTTTCATAATGATTTTTATCAAACACCGCCGGAGGAGCGGGAAGGAAAGAGAGATTAAACTGCCGTATGCATTTATCGCCAAACTCATAATTATCACTGTTTTAGAACCAGCGGCAAGAATTTCACTGTTAATTTCAAATTGTGATATTAGAAAATATAAGAATATCACAAGAACACCCGCCGCAAATACCGTCAAATATACGGCTAAAGAGAAATAGAACGATCTAGTCCTAATTTAGAGCTATTAGAATAAAGATAATTTTCCCCCGGCGACGTCGCCTCCGCCACTGACAGCCCGTACCCTCGCGCGGCGCAACGACACAAACGCGTCGCGCGCGGACAGCGTCGCGTCCGCCTCCTCTTTCTGGTATATCTCGTCTATTATCCTGATGTTGCCCCACCCGATTGTCGCCGCCTTGAGTTCGGCGGGACCCGTCCCAAGCCTCAAATGGCCGTTTGTCTTCGCCACTAGCCCTACGCCCCTCTCGCCCTCACCGCCCCCATCGGGTTCTTCCGCTCAACCACGCTGTTCACATCGTACATGCGCAAAAAAAGTCCCCTTCCGTCAGCCCGAAGAAGCTCCGCCCGGCATTCTCCGCCGCCTAGACCCTTATCCTATAGGGGATCACTTACACAGGGCGATCCAGCGCCGCCCGCAACGCCCTGGCGCTGAACCCGCTTATGGTCCAAATCTTGTCAAAAAAGCCGTCCTTCACCCTCCGCCTCTTCAGAACCGCGGGCAACTCCCATGAAAAGCGCGCTATGTTGTACCGCCCCATCCCTATGACCGCTGGCGCCACGCCGTCCACCGTCATCCGCGCCACATTCACGCCGAACCGCGCATCTTGTAGCCGCCGCGCCTCGCCCCCACCAGCCGCGGGACGCGCGCGGCTGCCGGATCGCGTCCCGCGCAGACGCCGGCAGACGGCTCGTCCTCCGCAACAACTCTGGTCTCGCGCCCATGAGCCGGCGCTTCAGCGGCGTATGGGAAGCGCCGCGCTTTCCATGCTGAGTTTTTTTCCGGCTTATTAATGGACGTTTCGTTTGCGGGTTGTGTTTCCTCTCCTGTTTTAGTATAATAATTCCATGAGTTTGAATAAACTGTGTTTTTATACGCTTCTAACGGCGCTGTGCGCGTTGTGCGTTCTTTTTGCATCCTGTACCAAACTCGCGGGGTGGGGCGTACTGTTATGGTCGTCTGATAATCCGGCTGTTCCATCCGGAACGGTGCTGCCTGTGTACATAAAATCGAATATCAATCAGGCGTGGGTTGCGGGCATCCCCGAAAAGTACCGCGCGGAAGATGCCAATGCGCCGGATAAGTTTGAAATTCCGCTCAAGCAGATGGAGTTGTTCGGCACAAGAGCGGCGGCGCTGAAACGGGCGGAGGAATTCGCCCAGCTTGCCGTCATGTATGGAGAAACTTTGCAGGACGGACTTCCCTTGCGGGACGGACCCGATAATGGCGCCCGCCGTGTATACCGGCTCAGATTGGGCGAAGTCGTCAAACTATTGGCTAAAACAGAAGGAACGCCCGCCATAAGTTCTACCGGCGAGCCGCTTCCGGGCGACTGGTATCAGACGCTCACGCAGGACGGAACCATTGGCTACTGTTTTTCGTACCGGTTGCAGCTTTTCGAGTATTCCGGCGGGAAGCTGGAGATTGTACAGCGGACGGTGGGAGAACAGGGAGAAGATGAGGAATTGGCCGCAACCCTCGCCAAAACATGGCTTCCGGAATCGTACGGCGCGATGCTTGCCAACAATACAATAGACCTTGACATGCTCAACCAGCATTGGGGGTTTTACCCGGGGCAGGATTCTGGAAAAGCCCGCCTTTTTTTAAAAGACGTGGAAAATGACAAAATCATAGACAACACGTTCTCTTACACCAGCATCCAGCCCAACGGCGCGCGGGCGTGGCGTTTTGACGGGGCCTCTTTGCAAATGCAACTCCGCTCGGACAACATGCTGGCGGTGCAATACACAGAAAACGGCGGCGCGCTCCGGACATTTCTTTTTGTTACGCTTCCCACAGATATTGACGACATTATCCTTCAGGAAAATGCGTTGCGGAGCAACCGTTTTATGCGAATTTATAATCAAGGTCCCCTTTTCAGCAGCGCCAATTACGGCTCCCTGACGCTGAACCGGAACGGCTCCTTTTCATGGTCAGGATTTGATCTGCTTATACCTCATATTATTCCCGCTTCCGTTCAAGGCGCGGGAAGGATCGCCATGAGGCTTTACCTGGATTCCTCGCTGGAAAATAGGTATGCCGGGGCATTTACCCTTCAATTCAATGGGAGGAGAGATGCGGATGTTGATTTCCTGTACAGTTTCGAGAGTCAGGGATTGCGCATTGAATACATCCCGAAAAACTGTATTGACAAGGTGACTGTTGTACGGAGGGATACGTCGCCGACCGTTGTTTACTTTTTCAAGGGCGGGGAACCCCCGCCTGATGATGCCGGCGAAATTCTCATTATAGAAGAATGAAGCGTCGTTTGGTCTAATTGGTATGGCGTTTGTACAGTTTTCCAAAATTTCCCTTGCATTTGCGGACAAGAATATTCTCACCGACGTAAGCCTCAACCTTGCCTCCGGCGTTCGCGCCGCGCTTGCGGGCGCAAACGGCGCGGGAAAATCGACTTTGATGAAAGTGATTGCGGGCGAGGTCGCGCCGGATTCGGGCGACAGGGCTGTCCAAAAAGGTTGCCGCGTGTCGTACCTCCCGCAATCGGGCATTGTACATCGTGGAAAGACGCTTCGGGAAGAAATGGAAGCCGCATACAAGGCGGCGCTTGATCTATTGTCCCGTATGGAAGACATAGGAGGGGAACTGGAAAAGAGCGGCGCCGTTAAAGACGAGGCGAGAACCGCGATCCTGCTCGAAGAACACCACAGGCTGGGAGAGGAGGTTGAGCGTTCCGGCTGCTATGAACGGGAACAGCGGATAGCTATGACGCTTGAAGGGCTTGGTTTCTCGCCGGACGACATGGGACGCTCTGTGGAGGAATTCTCCGGCGGCTGGCAGATGCGCATCGCGCTTGCCAAAGTGTTGCTTGAATCGCCGGATATTCTGCTCCTTGATGAGCCTACCAACTATCTTGATATAGAAGCCCGGTTCTGGCTTGAATCATGGTTGCAATCATTTGACGGCGGTTATCTTATCGTCTCACACGACCGCTACTTTTTGGACGTTACGATAAACGAGGTGTATGAGCTGTTTCAGGGACGCCTTAAACGCTACGCAGGAAATTACACGTCCTACGAAACCGCGCGCGCTGTTGAGCTTGAGAGCCTCCTGAAACGCTACGCTGAACAACAGGAAGAAATCGCCAGGTCGGAAGAGCTTATCCGCAGGTTCAGGTACAAAGCGAGCAAAGCCGCGATGGTTCAAGAGCGCGTCAAAAAACTCGAAAAGATGGAGCGGATCGAAATTCCCGAGTCACTCAAGAAGATGCGCATCCGCTTTCCAGACCCGCCTCATGCGGGGAAGGTGGCGATCGCCATCGCGGGTCTTGGCAAAAGCTATGGAAAACGCCGTATTTTTTCACATCTCGATCTCACCATTGACAGTGGAGAAAAACTCGTTGTTGTTGGACGGAACGGCGCGGGCAAGACGACGCTTCTGCGCATACTCGCCGGCGTAGACCCGGATTTTGAGGGCGCTCTGCAATACGGGGCCGGCATAACCGCCGGTTACTTTTCGCAGGAGGCGGCGGAACGTTTTAACGCTCCCCTTTCCGTTCTGGAATACATAGAAACCGAAGCTCCAACTCCGCTTGTCCCCAAGGCGCGCGACATGCTCGGCAGTTTCCTTTTTCGGGGAGACGATGTTTACAAAAGCGTTTCCGTGCTCTCAGGCGGTGAAAAAAGCCGGATCGCCTTGCTCAAAATGCTTTTAAAACCCATAAATCTCCTCATTCTTGATGAGCCGACCAACCATCTTGATCTCCAGTCAAAGGACATTCTGATGGACGCGCTTGCGTCTTACGCCGGAACCGTCATCTTTGTATCCCATGACCGCAGTTTTATGGAAGGGCTGTCCACCAAGACGCTGGAGATGTCAAATGGCGGCGCCCGGCTTTTTTATGGGAATTACGGGTATTATTTGGAGAAAACCGCGGAAGAGGCGCCTGCGGCCGACCGTCAGGACGCGGGCAAGCGGGCGACAGGCGAAGGGGCGCCGCGACAAACCGCGAAAGTGAAACGGGAGGAAGACAAGCGGCGGCAGGCGGCGTTGCGGCGGCGCCTGCGGCTTGAGGAGGATGCGCTTGCGGTTGTCGAAGGTCTTGAAGATGAGAAGCGGCGGCTTGAGAGCGAGCTTGGCAAGATCGAAGTGTACAGCAATGGAGAGAACGCTAGGGCGGTGCAGGCGAAACTTGCGGACATTGTACGCCGCATTGAGGTGAAGATGAAGGAATGGGAAGCTATCGCCGCGCAACGGTGAATTGAGATGCGGGCGGATGGTACGCCCGCGCATTCCAATCCAATATCAATATAAAAGATGAGAACCGGAGAATATGCATGAAAATTCTTGGAATCGACACGTCTTGTGACGAAACCGCCGCGGCTGTTGTTGAGGACGGCGAAACCATTCTCTCAAATGTGGTCGCCACACAGATACCGTTTCACGCGGCATACGAAGGTGTTGTGCCTGAAATCGCAAGCCGCAAACACACCGAATGGATTTCCATGGTTGTACAGGAGTCTCTCGACAAGGCGGGAATATCCGCCGGCGACCTTGGCGGCGTGGCGGTTACGGCTCATCCGGGCATGTTGGGGTCTCTTTTGGTGGGGCTTAACTTCGCCAAAGCCTTTGCCTATGCGCTGAACATTCCATTTATCGCGGTTAATCACATGCTCGCCCATTTGTACGCATCGCGGCTTGCGGAGGAGAAGCCAGCCTATCCGTTTCTGGGGCTTTTGGTGTCCGGTGGACACAGCGTTATCTGCCGCGTAGACGATTTTGACGCCATCACGGCGCTTGGGGCGACCATTGACGACGCGGTGGGCGAAGCCTTTGACAAGGTGGCGAAACACTACGGATTCGGGTACCCCGGCGGCGTGGCGATAGACCGCGTGGCGCGGAAGGGAGACGCATCCGCCTTCCGATTCCCTATGCCGAACCTTTACAAAGGAGAACACCGGTACGATTTTTCATATTCTGGCTTAAAGACCGCCGTCATCAATCAGCTTGAGCAGTTCCGCATAAAAGCGGACCCTACACGGGAAGATATTGCGGCTTCCTTCCAAAAAACGGCTGTTGAGATACTGCTCCGCAGTCTTTTTCGCGCTGTAAAGGATACGGGGCTTGCGACGGTCGTTGCGGGCGGCGGCGTCGCGGCGAATTCTCTGTTGCGCGCCCGCGTCGCCGAACAGTGCGGCGTATTGCGGGCGATCTTCCCGCCGTTGAGCCTCTGCGGGGACAATGGCGCGATGGTCGCCGGACTTGGATTCAGGCTCTTGGAGCGGGGAGACAGATCGCCGCTTGACACGGTGGCTTCGGCGCGGGCGCGCGGATTTAAGAAAAAGTATCCGTAGGGGATTTGCGCGGGGCGCCAAACTAGACGCCGCGAATAAACCTCCGGTTTTTTAGAAATAGCGTTAAAAACAGCAATGCGGATTTTGCAAGGATTTGTTCGATAAACAACCGGCTTGTTAAACAAGTCCAATAAATCCGGCAGGCTTCAATAGAAATAGAAGCGGGAGCGGTAACATGCATTATGTATATATTGTTATTGGCGGCGGGATTGGGGCGCTGTCGAGATATGTGTCAAGTCAATTCATAAACTCAGCCCTACATATTAAATTTCCCATCGGCGTTCTTTTTGTCAATTGCATCGGGGCGTTGCTCATAGGTTTTTTGACGACTATTTTTGACCTGTTCTCAATGAATGTCAAGTGGCGGTTGTTTTTGACAACCGGATTTCTAGGAGGGTATACAACCTTTTCAACATATTCATTGGAGACGGTTCAATATTTTATCAATGGCAATATCAAACACGCTCTTGTAAACATAGCGCTAAACAATATAATATGCATATTGCTTGTACTGTTGGGGATGTGGTTGGGCAAAATAATAACCACACAATAGCCGAAGGCGTTTTTCAAACGCGCCGCATCTCGTGAGACACGCCGTCTTCGCCGGCGGACTATGCGAAGCCTTCATCTCTCATTACGGTTATATTTCCCAATATGGCAGTTTCATCTTTAATCAGGTCATCCTTGTTGACTGCGACGCGATTGTCTCCCGGCATGCGGATGATATTTCCAGCAATCTCATTAAAAGTCAAACCTGACGTTCTTCTTGAGGACAATATTGAACAACTCCAATTCTTGACACGTCCCGCCGCTTTTTGTTCAATATTTTTATAACTTTCATGGGGCGGCTTTTCAAGAATAAGCGCTTCTTTTTCCATTTTAATGTTCCGGGCGCGTTGCATCAACCGTCGTATTTTTTCAGAGAAATCTTGTTCGGAGAATAGCGTTTTGCCAACTTTTTTGTTAATTTTTCTTTCTTGCTTTCCATTGGTTCCGCCCGATCATCGGACTTGTTCAACAACCCGGCCGGTTCTTAAACAAGTCTCCAAAAAGACATGGATTTCTTAATGAAATCCATGTCTTTTGTCGTTTTTTAAGAGGAATGCGCGCGCCCGAATATCGCGGCGGACGCGCCATTGTCGCGCCGCACGATTTTACTGGATTTTGCGGCGCTTTTTCCGGCGCGTCCGCGCGGGCGTTCCCGCGCATAGCAAAGAGACATCTGGCGGGAGCGCCGCAACGAAGCCGGCGGGCTTCTTCCCGCGCCAAACGTCCGCGCGCTCGCCGTGTTTTAAGCCCGCTTTTTAACGGCGTTTAGCAGTTGTCTATCGCCGCGGCGAGGAACTCTACGAGTTTTTCCGCCTCTTCTTTGGTGAGCGTTACGCCTTTTCCCATTTTTTCATGTCCGGGCGACCAGTCCCGAATGTCAATTTTGGGATTTCTGTTGTTCCATGAAACCAGATTGACTTCTTTTTTCCAACCGCTTTTTTCTTCAGAAAGAATGCCTAACGTTTTTTCAATATTATAAGTAATATCAGCCATATATTTCTCCTTCTCAAGACAGCATAGCGCATTGTTGAAGAAAAAGCAAGCGTTTCAAATTCTTCATGTTTTCTTGCAAAAACCACTTGCAAATATTTTTCATAATATATATAATTATTCGCATACAGGCCGTTTTTGAAAAATTAAAAATGGCTAATTCTATTAGGAGGCTTTATGGCAAAGCAGAAACTGAAAAATGTCTATTTCTTCGGAAATAAGAACACCGAAGGGAACGCCGGAATGAAGGATACACTTGGCGGCAAAGGCGCTAATTTAGCGGAAATGAGCAGGCTCGGAATACCGGTTCCGCCCGGATTCACCATTTCAACCGAAGTGTGCGCCGCGTATTATGAAAATAAAAAGAAATATCCTGAAGGTCTTGAAAAAGATGTCGCGGTGAACCTAAAAAGGCTTGAAAAATTTATGGGGAAAAAATTGGGCGATCCGAAAGATCCGCTTCTGGTTTCCGTGCGTTCAGGCGCTCCGGTTTCCATGCCCGGCATGATGGACACCATTCTTAATCTGGGCATTAATGACAGGGCGGTGGAAGGGCTTGCAAAAAAAACAGGCAACCCCCGTTTTGCGTGGGACGCATACCGCAGGTTTATTCAGATGTACGGCGACGTGGTGATGGAAGTTCCGCATAAAAATTTTGAAGATGCGATAAAACGGATAAAAGAAGAAAAAGGCGTACAGCTTGACACCGGTTTGGACGCGGACGATTTGCGGCGGTTGGTGGAAGAGTATAAAGACATTGTGCGGGAAGGAACAGGAAAAGATTTTCCGCAGAATCCGCGCGATCAATTATGGGGCGCGATAGGCGCGGTTTTCAGTTCATGGAACAACGAACGCGCCATAAAATACCGCGCAATCAATGAAATTAAAAATGTGAAAGGCACCGCTGTAAATGTGCAGTCAATGGTATTTGGAAATATGGGTGAAAATTCCGGCACGGGCGTCTGTTTCAGCCGCAATCCTTCAACTGGTGAAAATATTTTTTACGGCGATTATCTTATGAACGCCCAGGGAGAAGATGTGGTCGCCGGCATCAGAACGCCGGAGAAAATAGCCACTCTGGAGCAGAGAAATAAAAAGATTTACGATCAGCTTATAAAAATCGAAAACAAATTGGAGAAACATTTCCGCGACATGCAGGATATGGAATTCACGGTTCAGGATGGAAAATTATTCCTTTTGCAAACCAGAAACGGGAAGCGCACCGGCGCCGCGGCTATAAAAATCGCGGTGGATATGGTGAACGAGAAACTCATCGCCAAAGAAACGGCGATTATGCGCGTTACTCCCGACTTGCTGGATCAGGCGCTTCATCCCATGATCGAAGCCAACGCCTTGAAAGAAGCCCAATCGCTGACCAAAGGCATTAACGCGTCTCCGGGCGCCGGTTGCGGCCAAATTGTGTTTTCCGCGCAGGAAGCTGAAATCCGGCACGGGCGAGGGGAAAAGGTGGCGCTTGTGCGTCAGGAGACCAGCCCTGAAGATATAGGCGGCATGGTGGTTTCCGAAGGCATCCTCACCTCGACCGGCGGCACGACGAGTCACGCCGCCGTTGTCGCGCGCGGGCTCGGCGTTCCCTGCATTGTAGGCGCGAAAGGCGTTGTCATTCAGAACGATCAGGTCGTCATCGGGGAAAAGACCTTGAGAGAAGGAGACTGGATCACCATTGACGGTTCGACGGGCGATGTGTATGAAGGGCAGCTTCCGCTGGTGAAGCCTAAAACTTTTTCAGGCGAGATGCAGACGTTCCTGCACTGGTGCGACAGCATCCGCGCAGAGGTTGTACGCGGCGGCGTCAAAGGGTTTGAAGTGCGCGCCAATGCGGATCAGCCGGAAGACGCGAAACGCGCGTTTGATTTCGGTGCCCAGGGCGTGGGCTTGTGCCGCACCGAACACATGTTCTTTGACAAGGAAAAGCTCATCCATTTCCGCGCCATGATTGTGGCGGATTCGATTGAGGAACGCAAGGAAGCGTTGAAAAAGATACTTCCACTTCAACAAAAGGATTTTTACGGCATATTCAAGGCTATGGCGGGGCGACCGGTTACCATTCGGCTTCTGGATCCGCCGCTCCATGAATTCGTCCCTCATACGCAGGAAGAGACCCAGGAGTTGGCGAATTTCCTCGGCGTGTCAGTAGAAACCCTCCAGCCCAAGATCGACAGGCTCAAAGAGCAGAATCCCATGCTTGGTCACCGCGGCTGTCGTCTTGCGGTCACCTACCCTGAAATCTACGATATGCAGGTTGAAGCCCTCGCGCGCGCGGCTGTTCAGTGCCTGAAAGAAACTATTCCGGTTCAACCGGAGATCATGATTCCAATTGTGGTGACCGCGCGGGAACTCAAGCTGCTCCGCCCCTGTGTGGAAGCGAGTCTCAAACGGGTGTTTGATGAAGAAGGGGTGCAAGTGTCTATAAAAATCGGCACCATGATTGAAGTGCCGCGCGCCGCGATCCGTTCAGACCATATCGCAAAGTATGCGGACTTTTTCAGCTTCGGCACCAATGATCTCACCCAGATGACCTTCGCTTTCAGCCGTGACGATATGGCGTCCTTCTTGCCCGAATATCTCGAGAAAAATATCCTTGACGTTGACCCGTTCAAATCCATTGACGAAGAGGGCGCCGGCTTCCTCATCCGGTACGCAACGAAACAGGGGCGCGAGGTGAAACCCAATCTCAAAGTTGGCATCTGCGGCGAACACGGCGGAGATCCCAAAACCATTGACTTTTGTTACCGCGCTGGTCTCAGTTATGTGTCTTGCTCTCCGTTCCGCGTACCGCTCGCCCGCCTTGCCGCAGCCCAAGCGGTTCTCAACAATCCTGATGCAGGCGGCGGGGCGGCGGAGACGGTTGCGCCGTCCGCGCCCAAAAGACGCGGCAGACCCGCCCGCGCAAAGGTTGAATCTCCGGCGGCGGAGACGGTTGCGCCGTCCGCGCCCAAAAAGCGCGGCAGACCCCGGAAGTCATAAAGCGCATGTCGGGCGTTCCGTCCGGCAAACGCCGCAGGTTTAGTTAAAAACAGGCTGGCTTCGATTTTGAAACCAGCCCTAATTTGAAGCCATCTCTGACAGGAGGAGATTGTATATGCAATATGTAGAATTCGGAAAAACCGGAGCGAATGTTTCACGGCTCGGCATGGGGTGTATGAGGCTTCCCTCTGTGGAAAAAGACGGAAAAACAATCTTTGACGAGGAAAAAGGGATAGCCGTCATCAAACGGGCGTACGATCTCGGCGTGAACTACTTCGACACCGCGCCGTATTATTGCGACGGCGTGAGCGAGATCATCCTTGGGAAAGCGGTTAAGGGATTCCGCGATAAAATTTTTCTGTCCACAAAAAACCCCATTGAAAATTCATCGGGCGATGATTTTGAGAAACGGCTTGAGCGGTCCCTGAAAAAACTTGACACAGATTATATAGATTTCTACCATTTTTGGGGCATTAGTCTTGAAACGTACATCAACAGCATCTGCGCCAAAGACGGACCTTTAGACAGGATGAAAAACCTCAAAGAACAGGGCGTGGTGCGGCACATCAGCTTCTCTTTTCACGACAAACCCGAAAATCTCGCGGAAATCCTGAAACGAGGCGAAGGCGCGCTCGAATCCCTGCTCTGCCAATACAATCTGCTTGACCGCTCCAACGAAGCCGGCATGGAACTTGCCCACGCCTATGGGCTTGGCGTTACGGTTATGGGTCCGGTAGGCGGAGGAAGGCTGGGAACGCCCACGGAAACGATCCGCGCCCTGCTACCCGGCAAACCGAAAAGCTCGGCGGAAATAGCCCTGCGATTCGTATTCACCAATCCCAATGTCAATATCGCGCTTTCGGGCATGGGCGGCATTGAGATGGTTGAAGAAAACGCGGCTATCGCAAGCAATACGTCCCCTTTGAGCGCCGAAGAGAAGTTGCATCTTGAAGAGCAAGTCAAGGAAAACGCGCGGCTTTCGGAGCTTTACTGTACAGGGTGCCGGTACTGTATGCCGTGTCCGCAAGACGTCAACATACCGGAAGTCTTTACGCTGATGAACTACCACCGCGTGTACGGACTTACGGACTATGCGCGCGGCAACTACGCGCAAATCGGCAAGGTTGACTGGCGCAAGTACAAAGACGCTTCCGCATGCGTTCAGTGTGGCGTGTGCGAGGCGAAATGCCCACAAAAACTGCCGATACGCAGGCAGCTTCAAGAAACGCACGAGACGCTTGCCAGTTAAAAATGAATGAAAATGACCACAAAAAGACATGGGCAAAACCGTGTCTTTTTTATTGAAATGCGCTCGCCTGTTTTTCAAGACCATGTAAAATAAAGCCGTTTCAAATTAATCCGTTTTTGGAATTCAGCGTACATTTCATCATAATACCCGGTGTTCCGCATATTCAAAGTCCCGCGCGGGCGCTCAAATTTCCGGTCTAGCATTCCGTGATAAACCAGTGGTATACTGGTTGTAGAAAGAGGATTGAGCGCATGCAAAACATCGTTTTTATTGCCCGGGTCAACGAGGCGCCGGCGCCTGACGTGTCGATTTTTTTTGTAACCGCGTCGAGGAAGCGGCGTTTTTCCGCCAGTTTACGAACGGACTTTCACTTGCGGAAGGCGAAAACATTTTCGCGGGCGCATCATAATGGAGAATAAATACATCCTTTTATGATGCCGGAAAATCCGCGTTCCCGCCACTCCTACGGCTGGGCATTTAGGGCTGTTGTTCGAAATATCAATCAAACAATGCGGACTGTTTCCCGCCTCTTGTCTTACGCAGCCGTGTGTAACGCCCTTCCGTATTCCCCTCCCCGCAGTTGTTTTTTATATCGGAATGTTTTTCGAATGTTTTCTTGGCTATTATGCTTCTTAGCGTTGTTACTATTTTCGCGGGACTATATGTTGGCGCTGACTGGATTAGAAAATGCGCATGATCTCCTTATGCGATCTATGGATATATTCTCTCATTATATGATATTTTTACCGCTTTAACCGCCGCGGAGCGGCGGGGCGGTACACCCCAAGTGAATAAACCCATCAAGGGACAGATTGTAAATAATGCGCTTAAATTGATAATTTTTGCGCCATCTTCATTTTACATATATCTTTATTTGAAACAAATATATCCAGTCCCGTTAATTCTGTCACCGCTTTCTCTGCCGCTTCATTCCATGACAAGAGTTTTTCCAAAGGCAGCGCAATTAATACTTTTAATACTTTTTACCGCATGCTTTCCCATTCAAATAATTCTTCAAAGTAAAAGCCCTTCAGAGTTTGCGGCAAACTTTGTATATTGGCGTCATCCTTTTATTTTCAAGGTCAAAGCCGCCGGGTTGGACAAAGAATTGAATGGGCGGATTTCAAGCGCTGACGATCCTGTGGATTATATATGGGGTTATGCCGGGAAACAGATGGTTGTTTTTGTTATTAGTTTTGCGATATTTATCGTTTCTTGTGCTTTTATTGTAAAACCCATTACAGTCCGCGACTATTGGCGCGTCCGGTTTTAAGATGTATTTGCCGCCATTCGCAATAGCCGCGGATTATATATTTAAAACCAGGCTCATGCAATGGGCAATTGGGCAAGTGAAAAAAGAACGCCCCGGAACGTGGATATAGCGGCGGGCGGCGGAGCGGGAGAGGCAAAATGGAGAAAACAACCAATGGGAAAATATAAAGAAGTGTATGATGAACATAGAGCAATGAAAATATCCATGAGCGCCCTTATTATAATTGGGGCGCCATTTTCAATGCGGCGTAGCGCGGGCTTTATCCGCGCGTATTTTTTATGATAGAATAAGACAAAAGAGACAAAAGGAGAAAACATGAACATATTGGTCATCGGCGGGGCGGGTTACATTGGGAGCCATGTCGCCCGTGAATTTCTGGACAAAGGATGCCGCGTAACGGTATTCGACAATCTGTCTTCCGGTCTTCGGGACAACCTGTTTCCGGACGCGACATTCGTTCACGGGGATATACTGGATTATACGGGGCTTTCGCGGGTCATGCGCGACGCCTCAGCGTCCGGTTGCGGCGGTTTTGACGCGCTCGTGTATCTTGCGGCTTTCAAAGCCGCAGGAGAATCCATGATAAAACCGGAGAAGTATTCGGTGAACAACATCCACGGCGCCATCAACATACTGAACGCCGCCGTGGAAAACAACGTCATGCGCATCGTTTTCTCTTCCAGCGCGGCGGTTTTCGGGGAACCCCGCTATCTGCCCATTGATGAAAACCATCCGGCAAACCCTGAAAACTACTACGGATTTACCAAGCTGGAGATTGAACGGTTTCTGGGCTGGTATGAAAAACTCAAAGGCATTCGCTTTGCAAGCCTCCGGTATTTCAACGCCGCAGGCTACGATGTGAAGGGGCGCGTCAGGGGAAAAGAACTGAACCCCGCGAACCTCATTCCCATTGTCATGGAAGCCGCAGTTGGGCTTCGGAAAGAAGTGAGCGTTTTTGGCGATGATTACGACACGCCGGACGGGACATGCATCCGCGACTACATTCATGTAACTGATTTAGCCGCCGCCCATGTTCAGGCTTTGGACTACATCAGCAAAAACGGGAAAAGCCTCACGGTCAATCTGGGAAGTGAAAAGGGAACCTCGGTGCTTGAAGTCATTGAAACCGCCCGCAGGGTTACGGGAAAACCCATACCAACGCGCATTGCAGGACGCCGCGCCGGAGATCCGGCGAAACTCACCGCTTCGGCTTCCTATGCGCGCGAAATTTTAGGCTGGGAAGCGCGGCATTCGGATATGGAGACGATCATCAGAACAAGCTGGGACGTGTACGCATGACCATACCCACCGTGTTGCGGACCCTTGATTCAGAGGAGGCGAACCGCTATTTCGTCAGGCTTTACGGCGCAGGAGAAGAAGCCGCCGCAGAACAAAAGTCGCGGTACGCCGCGCTTGTCGAACAATTCAGGCGGCGCTTTGGTTCCGCCGGCGGCGAAGACGGCGTTCGCATGTTCAGTTCACCGGGACGGAGCGAAATCGGCGGAAACCATACGGATCACAACCACGGCAAGACGCTGGCGGCAAGCATACAACTTGACGCGCTCGGCGTTGTCGCAACATGTGAGGAGAACCGCATCTCAATATGCGATTCCACCTACCACGAAGATTACGCTGTTGATATAACGGAACATCCAGAGCTTGCGGACAAAAACGGCTCTCCCGCTCTTGTCCGGGGAATCATCGCCGGCTTCAAGAACGCGGGTTTTGCCATAGGCGGGTTCAAAGGCTGCTTTGAAAGCCGGGTGCCGCCGGGTTCCGGGATGAGTTCTTCCGCCGCGTTTGAAATGCTTATCTGCGGCATTCTGAACGCCCTGTACAACGACGGCGCGATTCCCATAGAAAAACTCGCGGCAATCGGGCAGTATGCGGAAAATGTTTTCTGGGGCAAAGCGTCAGGGCTTATGGATCAAATGGCATGCGCCGCGGGCGGCGTCATCGCGCTTGATTTTGAGCGCCCCGCAACCCCGGCGCTGGAGCGAATCCCTTTTGATTTTGAGACGCTTGATTACCGTCTTGTCATTGTAAACACTGGCGGAAGCCACGCCAATTTAAGCGCCGAATATTCGGCGATTCCCGCCGAGATGAAGCGCGTCGCCTCTTTTTTTGGCAAGGACGTTTTGCGCGGTTTGACCGCGGAGGAACTGACGGAACGCCTGCCCGCGCTTCGCCAAAGTTGCGGCGACCGCGCCGTACTGAGGGCGTTGCATTTTATTGAAGAGAACAACAGGGTGGATGAAGAAATCAAGGCGCTCAAAGAAAACAATTTTGCCGCTTTCCTGCGATTGGCGCAAGAATCGGGCGACTCTTCCTGCCGGTGGTTGCAAAACGCGGTGACGCCCGGCGCCATACAGGAACAAAACATACCGATATGTCTTGCCATGACCGAATTGTTTTTCCATCTCCACGGTTTGAGCGGCGCCGCGCATGGCGCCGCGCCGCTCGCCGCCTGCCGTCTTCACGGCGGGGGCTTTGCCGGCGTGATTCAGGTGTTCCTGCCGGGGACCTACGTTGAGGCATACCGGGCGTGGATGCATACAGTTTTGGGCTTCGCTCTTGCCGGCGACGCGGGACGGCATATCGCAGAACGGCATCCGGATCCGGTCTTTGCGATGTCCATTCGTCCCTGCGGGGTGCGGGAACTGCGAGGGAATGATGCGTCCGCGCGACAATAACCGGCGCTGAGAGCTTTTATGCGCCGCCGCGCCCTTTAGGACGCGGCGGCAAGCCCCGCTGAGAATAGAGGTTTTTCAGGCTGGATTTGCATTCTTCCGCGCTTCTTGCGAAACGGCTGTTGTCATGTAACTGTCGGAAACCGGGCTGCGGGCAATCTCCGCGCCGCCGGGCGGCATCGCTCTATTGCAAGACAGCCCCATATATACTATACTTTTCCCATGTCTAATCTATCTGTAAGAGAACGTCTTGCGATAGCGCCGCAAGAAATGCCGGTGCAGGAGCCTGCTGTACGCGTTAAAAACATGAGGGAAGTCGCGCTGGGTTACACTGAGGAACAGGCGAAGACCGAAGCGGGGCGCTGTCTTGCCTGCAAAAACGCGCCGTGTGCACGCGGATGTCCGGTGGGGGTGCAAATCCCCCGCTTCATCGTGGAAATTCAGAAAGGCGATTTCAAAGCCGCCGTTGATGTCATAAAGGAGACAAATTTGTTGCCTGCTGTATGCGGACGGGTCTGCCCCCAGGAAAAGCAGTGTCAGCTTGAATGTACGGTTGGCAAAAGCCTCAAAAGTGTGGAAAAAGCCGTCGCAATCGGCAGGCTGGAGCGGTTCGCCGCCGATTGGGAGCGGGAAAACAACAGGGAGACGCTTCCGGCGAAAGCCGCGCCGACGGGCAAACGGGCCGCGGTCATCGGATCGGGTCCAGCCGGACTTACTGCGGCGGCTGATCTCGCGCGCGCGGGACATGACGTAACCGTGTTCGAGGCGCTTCACAAGGCGGGCGGCGTCATGGTGTACGGCATACCGGAATTCCGCCTGCCCAAGTCGGTGGTGTCGCATGAAATAAATAATCTGGCGGCGCAGCTTGGCGTGAAATTTGAAACCAATTTTCTTGCGGGGCGCACCGGAACAATCAAAGAGCTTCTTGAAAAGGAACAATTTGACGCGGTGTTTATCGGGGCGGGCGCCGGGTTGCCGAAGTTTTTAAATATCGAGGGAGAGAACCTCGTGGGCGTGTTCAGCGCCAATGAGTGCCTCACCCGCGCAAATTTGATGAAAGCGTGGGATGAAGAGCAGGCTGCGACTCCGGCGGTCAAATCCCGCGTTGTTGCGGTCATAGGCGGCGGCAATGTGGCAATGGACGCGGCCCGCATGGCGTTCCGGCTCGGCGCGGAACAGGTTCATGTCATATACCGGCGTACGCGGGACGAAATGCCGGCGCGCGCCGAAGAGATCGAACACGCCGAAGAAGAAGGCGTTGTCTTCAACTTTCTGCGCAATCCCGCCGCGATTCTGGGCGATGAGCAGGGGCGGGTTACCGGTATGGAGTTGCAAAAGTTTGAGATCGGCGAACCGGACGCATCCGGCAGGCGCAGCCCCTTGCCTATCGCCGGTTCCGAATATGTCTTTGAGTGCGATACGGTCATCGTGGCGCTCGGCAATGAGCCGAACCCTTTGCTCACAAAGACAACCGCATCCCTTGCCGCGGACAAACGCGGGCGCATCGTTGTGGACGCAACCCAGAAGACGTCTCTGGACGCGGTGTATGCGGGCGGCGACATCACGCAGGGCGCGGCGACCGTGATCCTCGCAATGGGAGACGGCAGGCGGGCGGCTGCGGCTATAAACAAGTTGCTGGGATAGCCGCATGAAGGATGGCGTATACAAAGTCCAGCGCGAATGAACCGTTAAAAGAACGAGGAAGAGACGCGGCGCCATACCATGGGAGCTTGAAATTCATGCTTTAATCTCCGGGGTGTAACTCCCCGCCGCTCTGTGGCGGTTAAAGCGGGTGGCAATCGGCGAGGAAGTAGATAAAACTCTGAAGGAGTCATGTGATACCGCGACCGGGTAAGGCGAGAAGCGTCCCTATTACCCGGACGATATTCATGGTTGCGGGAGCCTCCGAACCGGCGGGAAGAAGACGAGGAAGCTGGCAAGCGCGTAGGAAACGGCGGCCATGCGCACAAAGGGTATGCGGCGGCTCGTAAACCGTGGCTTTTGCGGTACAAAATGGCGCAAAAACCTACAAGCCCCACAAACTCCTAGTCGCCGCCGTCTCCTTAATAGCCCGCCAATGGGAGGCGCGTTGCGGACTCTCCCCGCTGCGCTTCTTTTAAAATACGCCCTGCGGATGCGGGGCGTCGGCCGGCAGGCGGCATACATCGCCCGTAGAATCAGCCCTAATACCCCATGCTCCGCAGTACTTCGAGGTTATTCCTCGCATCAGCATTATTGGGATCAAGTTGTAAAGCCTTCTCCCAATCCGTGCGGGCGCGGGCATAGTCCTTTTTGTAGTAATACGCAGCGCCCCGGTTGTTATACCTCACCGCATCCGGGGCGAGCCGGATCGCCTCAGTGTAGTCCGCTATGGCCCGGTCGTAGTCCTTTTTGTCCTTATACGCATTGCCCCGGTTGTAATACGCCGCCGCATAATTCGGGTCGAGCCGCAGGGCCTCAGTGTAGTCCGCTATGGCACGGTCGTAGTCCCCTTTGTTCTTATACGCAATGCCCCGGTTGTTATACGCCGCCGCATAATTGGGGTCGAGCCGCAGGGCCTCATTGAAGTCCGCTATGGCGCGGTCGTAGTCCTTTTTGTTGTAATACGCAATGCCCCGGTTGCTATACGCCGCCGCATAATTGGGGTCGAGCCGCAGGGCCTCATTGTAGTCCGCTATGGCGCGGTCGTAGTCTTTTTTGTTGGAATACGCAAGGCCCCGGTTGCTATACGCCATCGCATAATTGGGGTCGAGCCGCAGGGCCTGGTTGTAGTCCTCTATGGCGCGGTCGTTGTCCCCTTTGTCAGAATACGCATTGCCCCGGCTGTTATACGCCGCCGCATAATTGGGGTCGAGCCGCAGGGCCTGGTTGAAGTCCGCTATGGCACGGTCGTAGTCCCCTTTGTTCTTATACGCAAGGCCCCGGTTGTTATACGCCGCCGCAATATTCGGGTCGAGCCGCAGGGCCTCGGTGTAGTCCGCTATGGCGCGGCCTGAGTCCCCTTTGTTCCTATACGCATTTC
>JAIROG010000116.1 GCA_031257675.1 Treponema sp.
CTAATCCCGCCGTACTCGCATACTATCCACGGGCCCAAAAAACCCTATTCGCCCTCCCTTTCCCCCGCATAATTCCCGCGGGACTACCCCCGATTTCCGCCGAACATTCCCACACAGCGCCTTCCTTCGGCGTTTCGGCGCCATCGCCGCATGACGCTCGCGCGACCATTTGTCACGCGCCAAACTTCTCCAATCCTGCACAGGCGCCCCTCGCGCCGCCTTGCCGGGGCTTTCCGAGGAGCATACCGGCATTCCCGCCCTTGATGGGACTGACATTTGAGCAGGCACGGGCGGCGTTTATGGAATTACGGGAGGCTGGCGCGGAGACGGACAGGCTGTTGAGGGCGAGCGGCGCGGACTTTGACCGGCGTTTACAAGAGACGGACAAAGAAATCAAGACCCTCGCAAAAAATACCGGCGGACTCAACAACCCACCCGGCAAACCGCTCGAACAGATGTTCTCCGCTCACCTATGGGACAAGTTCGCCGCGCTCGGCCGCGAGTCCATCAAAAGCGGCGACGCCAAGTTCAAAGAGAACAATCAGATCATAGCGGAAGCGGAGACGGATATATTCTTTGAGAATTATGTAAGTCAAGACGCATTTGCAGGAGGAAGACGCGGACGAGCATTATGTGTTGGAGCGGTCCGGGGAATCGGTGAATAGAGATGAGGCGTCCGCTTGACCCGGCGCGCACAAAAACTCTGCGGCGCGTTGTCGCTGGTCAACTGGCGCCGCTATGTACATGTATATGATACGTTTAAGTAAACGCAGAGGGATCCCCTACCCCGCCCTGAAAAAACCTCATGTTACAATCAATTCGTAGAGCCGGTCCAAATCTTCCATAGAATAATATTCAATGCGAATAACGCCTTTGCCGAAGTCTCCGTCAATGCGCACCTTGGCGCCGAGCTTTTCTATCATCTCTTCTTCAAGGGCGACCAGATGCGGATCGCGCTGTTTAGAGGGTTGCCGCACAGGAGACGCCGGCTTTGCGGGCTTTTCCGCCTGCGCCGCGATCTTTTCGGCTTCACGCACGGAAAGCCCCCTTATGACGATTTCGTTAAACACCCGCTCTTGGGTCGTAACATCGGGAATGGCGAGCAACGCCCGCGCATGACCGCTTGTAATCTCGCCTTTTTCCAAGCCCCGCTGTATCGTGGGAGGCAGACGGAGAAGACGCAGGGCGTTGGCAACTGTAGAGCGGTTTTTCCCGACCTTGGCGGCTATTTCGTCCTGGTTCTTGCCAGTGATGTTCATCAGGCTTTTGTAGGCCACGGCTTCCTCAATCGGGTTCAAGTCGGCGCGTTGCACATTTTCGACAAGGGCGACCTCAACTCGTTTTTCTTCGGAGTAGTTGCGGATAATCGCCGGGACTTCCTTGAGTCCGGCGGCGCTTGCGGCGCGGCACCTACGCTCGCCCGCAACGATAATGTAGCCGCCGGCAGTCTCTTCTACAATGACTGGCTGAATGACGCCGTGTTCTTTAATGGATGCCGAAAGCTCATTGAGCGCATCTTCGCCAAAAAATTTACGGGGCTGATTCGGGTTCGGGCGGATTTCTTCCAAGGGCAGGGAAACCACCACGTCGCGTCCGCTTCCAAACGCGCCGCGTCCGGTTGCAACGGGTTCATCATGTATGCCGCCAGTCTCGTTGTCATAAACGGGAAGCAGGGCGTCCAACCCTTTGCCTAACCCGAATTTAGAGGTTCTAGCCACGGTGAATCAACTCCTCTGAAAGCATCTTGTACGCCTTTGCCCCCACACATTGAGAATCATAGAGAGAAATCGGCAGACCATGAGACGGCGCTTCGGAAAGTCTGACGTTGCGCGGGATAATGGCGTTGAACACCTGCTTCTTAAAGTGGGCGCTCACCTGCCTGACCACCTGCTGGGTCAGCCTGGTGCGGATGTCATACATGGTGAAGAAGATGCCCCCTATCTCAAGGCGCGGGTTCAGTTTCTGTATGCGTTTGATGGTTTGCAGGAGCAGGGAAAGCCCTTCCAACGCAAAATATTCGCATTGCATTGGGATAAGCGCCATGTCCGCCGCGACAAGTCCGTTAATGGTGAGAATGCCTAACGAGGGCGGACAGTCAATAAGGATAAAATCGTAGGCGGATTTGACCGGCTCAATCGCTTTTGACAGAAAAAAATCCCGTTCTTGCTGCTCTATCAACTCCACCGCCGCGCCCGACAGGTCTATGCCTGCGGGAATGGCAAAAAGACCCGGAACAGGAGTCTCTTTTATCACCTCGTTAAGATCAGCGATGCCGGATATAAGTTCGTAAACCCCGGGCTTTACGCCCGAAAGACCTACGCCGCTTGAAAGGTTCGCCTGAGAATCGAAATCAATGAGCAATGTCTTTTTACCCGCTTCGGCAAGAAAAGCGCCTATGTTTATGGCGGAGGTGGTTTTTCCTACGCCGCCTTTCTGATTAACAAATACATAAGTATTCCCCATATTTTTAATATACACTATTATCCATTTTTTTGCTATGGTCTAAATTTTTAGTATTGAAAATAAACGCAAACACGGGTATTCTTATTATATGATACGAATGATTGCGCTTGATTTGGACGATACGCTCTTGCGTTCAGACCTCACCATTTCGTACCGCACGAAAAAGGCGGTGCAAAAGGCTGTCGCGGAGGGTGTTTCTATTGTTCTTGCCTCAGGGAGAGCGCCTGCGGCAATGAAGAAATATGTCAAAACGCTGAGTATGCACAAACGGAATGAGTATTTGATTTGCAACAACGGCGCCCTTGTCATGGAGAGCGGTACGAACAGCATCGTATATGAGGCGACATTGCCGGTGGAAACGGCGCTTGCCGCCTATGATCTCTGCTCGGCTGAAGGTTTTGCGGTTCAAGTGTACGAGAACGATATTATGTATGTGTCGAAAACCAACGAATTCACTATGTACGATCAGAAGCTGACCGGATTGAAGCAGGTTGTGGCTGAAGATTTCAGAAGTCTTGTTGCAAAGGGTTGTTATAAACTCCTTATTCCCGGCGATCCCATGATTCTACAGCCCCTTGAAAGCATATTGAACACGTATTTAGGTGAGAGCGCGACGCTTTTTACCAGCAAACCGTACTTTCTTGAGATTCTTCCGCCTAACACCAACAAAGGAACCGCGCTTGAGATTGTCTCAAAAAAACTTGGGGTTCTGCGTGAGGAGATCGCCGCTGTGGGCGACTCCATGAATGATGAAGCCATGTTGCGGTGGGCGGGCTTGGGCGTCGCCATGAAAAATGGCGATGAGCGCATCAAAAAGATTGCCGGCATGGTGAGCGATAAAACGAATGATGATGATGGCGCGGCTTTTGTCATAGAAAAGCTCATGGAAAGGAGGTTGAAATGACCGATCCGCAGATTGACCCACAAGTGGAAAAGATAGAAAAAAACGTGAGCGGCGTCAGTTTGGAAGGCATACCTATAAGCACGGTGGATTCTCCGTCGGCGGTGCTGGAACTGATCTATCAATTAAAAATAAAAGATGTGATGAAAACCGCAGTCATCACGGCGAGCGGATCGGACTCCATGCGGCGCATCCAAACGTTGATGAAGGAAAACTACATTACCGGCGTACCTATTGTCAATGAGCGGCACAATCTGGTGGGGCTTGTATCCATTGACGATGTGGTAACCGCCCTTGACGAGGGAAACATACATTGCCGCGCTGATGAGCGCATGACCAGGAACGTCATTGTTCTCGAAGACGATATGCCGCTTTCCTTCGCCATTTCCTACCTCAACAAGTACCGGTATGGGCGTTATCCGGTTGTGAACAAGAAGAACGAATTGGTTGGCATCCTCACGTCAAAAGATGTGGTGGGAACCCTCCTTGCGGAGATGAACAGGGAGGTGTTGCGCCTTGAGAAAATCAATCAGGAAAAGGGGAAATGCACGTCGGCTTCCGCGGATATGGAGTTTGCCACCGTCCAGTACGATTTTGAGCTTGCGGGCAGGGCATCCACTGAAATTAAGAAAGCGCTCAAAACGCGGAATATCGATCCCAAGATTATCCGCCGCGTGGCTATTGCGAGTTATGAACTTGAGATCAATCAGGTGGTGCATTCGGTGGGCGGGGTTATGCGCTATTCCATTCAGCCGGACAAGGTGATCGTGATCGCTTCTGACACGGGTCCCGGCATTGCGGATCTCAATCTCGCCTTGCAGGAAGGGTGGTCGACCGCCAACGAGTGGATACGCTCGCTCGGCTTCGGCGCGGGCATGGGGTTGGCGAACACCAAACGGGTGTCAGACGAGTTTTCTATTGATTCCGCGCCAGGCAAGGGAACTACGGTGCGCTCGGTGGTGTACATCAATTCACCGAAGGAAGCGTAACACGAACAGCGCGAACGTTCGCGTCGATAGATTTTTTAAAAGGCTTGAGGAAAAGCGGATCGCTCCGCGACTGCGGCGGGTGCGTTCCAAGTGTCGCTTCAATAGAAGTGGATGGAAAGATAATGAAGTCCACCCTGTTCCGTTTGCGAGGAAACATAAAGAAGCAATGAAGGAAATGAGGAAAAAAATGAGAATACGACAGGTTGCGGAAGCGTTAGGCGCGGAGATTGCGCAGAACGAATTTGAAGATGCGGAGATTGCCGGCGCTTACACGTCGGATCTGCTGTCCGATGTAATGGCAAACGCCCATGACGGCGGCGCGCTCATTACCATACAGGCGCACAAAAACACTGTGGCGGTCGCAAGTTTGGTGAATATTTCGGTGATTGTGGTGTGCAATTTCCGACCTCTGCCGGAAGACATGTTGGAAGCCGCAAAAGACGAAGGCATCGCGGTCATCAGAACACAGGAAAACCAGTTCACCGTGTCTGGAAAGCTGTACAAGGCGTTGAACGCTGAGAGCATGTAACGCGAATGCGCGAATGTCCAGCGGATGTCTACGCTCTCCGCAGATGTCCGCGCGCCTCTAGCGCCGCCCTCACTCTTCCGAAATATTCAAATCCACGAGCAGAGACACCTTGTACGTTCTTCCTTTTTGTACAGTAATGGGACGGATTATCAGATAGTCGTTCAATTGAATTTTAATTTCATGCTTGCCCGGACTTGCCGCAAGCGGTTTGGCGGTGTTCACCGGTTCGTTGTCAAAATAGATGATCGTCCTTTCTGGCGTTTCAAAAAAAATGAGCGGCGTTGGGTCTTGCAAGTCAATCGCAAGCTCCAGAATTTTGGTTCGTTCTATAAAGAATTTACGGTTTTCATTGCGAAAATCATCGGAGAGTATGGTGAGATGATGCTCGCCTTCCCTTAAAAATTGCAGTTCGTTGACATTTTCTATGAGCGCGTCGTCAATCAGAAGAACAAAAGGTTTGCCTTGGAGTTGTTCAGGATAGCGGAAGGACAAGGCGAGCGCCCCCTCGTTGCTCAAAACCGGTTTTGCGGTGAGGGTAAAGGTCATGTTCTCTAGTTCTTCGCTTATTCCTTTTATGATGGGCATGATCCTGACAAGAATAGGAAACGACTTCGGCTGTATAATGAAGTTTGGGACCGTTACATAGGGAGTGGCGCGTAAACCGTGTTTCGCCCGAATGGGAAACTGGTAAACGGTTTGTATCTTGTTCGGCAACGGTTCAAGAAGAACCGATTTGGCTTCTATATCCGTAACGCCTACACGCGGAACCGCTCCTATGTCCATATAAACCGCCACGGCAAGGCTGCTGCGGTAGGCGAAATAAGTTTGCGGCGCCGTAATGACAAGTTCCACACCCTTGAGAAAACGGGTGTCGGCGTCAATTGAAATGACCGCCGAGCTTATATACGAGAGGGAGATTGAGGCGCCCGCCGGGTTGTTTGTCGAAACCGTTAAAGAACCGTCAACAAGGACTCGCACAATTTCCTTTGATTCCGCTTTCGATGTTTCCAGCGCCCAAATGAGAAAAAAGCAACTCACCATGAACGGTTTCCAAAACAATACGATGGTTTTCATGATATTTTCCACTATTTCCCTAATTACCCTTAAACAGATATTTTCCTGGGTCCTGAGCCTTGCCGTTCTGCCTGATCTCAAAATGCAAGTGAGGTCCTGTTGATTGCCCCGTTGACCCTACCCTTCCGATAAAATCGCCTGTTTGTACGGAGGCTTGCAACCTGACCTCTATTTTTGAGAGGTGTCCGTAAAGACTCGCCCACGCGCCTTCGTGTTTAATGACGATGTAGTTGCCGTATACACTGTCACTCCCGATATCGGTGACAACACCCGACTGAGCCGCATAGACCTCGGCACCTAAGGGCGCGGCAAGGTCCAATCCGTCATGGTTTTTTATGTTCCCGGTCACCGGATTCCTTCTCCTGCCGAAGGAACTGGTCAGTGTAAAATAACGCAATGGATACTGGAACGACTTGCCGCTTTTCCCAAAGGTGAGGAAAAAAGCCGCTTCCGTTACGCTGAAATTCGCGCCTGGAATAAACAGGAACCGCTCTTTCTTGCCATTGCCGTTGATTGTAATGACGACGCCCATTTCTCTTTGCGCTTCGGTAAGGCGGCTTGCCGCCATAAGTTTTTCAAGATCATTGGCGTTTTTCCCGGTAATGTCAAGCGGCACAAAGAGTCCGGGTATTGACGGAAGCAGAATGATCCCGCCTGTAAAGGCGCCGCCCGTAAAGACATCAGGATGCGCCATATGGTTCAAAGTCGCTATACTTTGGGCGCCCACCGGACAACGCGCTTGCACACTGTAAAAGTCATCAACGCCGAACGGTTTATAAGCGTATATGGTGAGTATCCGAGCCGCAACGTCCGGTTCTACAACGCGCTCTTTATTGTAGACGAGTTGTCTGCCTATTTCAACGTTCTTGACGTACTGATCGAACGTTGTATCATTCCGCGGATCAAGCCGCTCAATAAGCGGATAATCTCCAAAGGCGGCGGTGGCGATAAAAAACAAGCGCAACGCGCAAACCGCGCCATGCAGGTTTCGCGGGCGCCTGCTTTGCGCCGCAAAGCAGGCCAAGTCTTTGCACGGTTTGCGCATGGATCGCTCCCTTGCAATCACCGTCCACAGGGCTATCCCTGGGAAATAATTCCGGCCGGACACTCGCCAGCGCATGCTCCGCAATCCAGACATGCGTCAGCGTCAATGACGCGGACATCCCCTTTTTCGGAAATCGCGCCCGCAGGACAAGCGCTTTCACACGCCGCGCAATTTACGCAGCCGTCGCCGATTACATAAGCCATAATAATCTCCTTTTTCATCAAAGATTGAGTGGCGGACAATCGCCGTTATTAGCCGGCGGACTAACAGCGGACTAACAGCCAGCAATTATCAACCTTCTTTACTTTACCACAACATGATTTTGTTTGCAAGCGCCGGATTGCCGACCTTAAACAGGGAAGGCCGGTGAGACTTGAAAAGATTCTGCATGATTCAAATAACGCAATGATATAAAGCGCTCCTCGCAAACAATTCATCGAACTTTAGTCCGCCATATCGCCTTCACGGTCACAAACGGTTATCACCTTGACCCCTCCGGGGTATCCGGTATAGCCTGAGCGCTCCCTTACAGTGTCCCAAGCCACCTAAAACGCTCCCTTTCCTCTATTGGATGTACTTTCTTCTTTCGTTGTAGTTTATCCCAGAGGTATTCTGGACATCTAGAATCGTACCGCCATAGCCGTTCATACGCCGTATGGCCGCTTCCCAGCGCCCCTTTGACAATTTTCTCCCGGTTAAACTCTACGTTACCCGGCGCGCGGTAGACCGACTTGACTTCGGCCCGGTTTTCGCCGGCTTCCCAGATTGATTGTATGCGAAAAGTACATACCCTGCCCTTTAGGGCGTTATAAAGGGTATGTACCCTGAGACAAATACTTGCCAAAACAACATGCCTCACCCTGTTTGTCCGGCTGTTGCGTCAGGGTTTCCATAGTCCTGACAAACCGCTCCTCAAACCCCGAGAATTCTTCCGCCATGTTGAACCTTGTTCCCTGCGCCATGGCCCCCTCCCCAGAATTCTTGGCTTTTCAGGGACTATGGCGCAAATGAGAAGACATTCTGAGTCATGCTTGGCCTGAAAAAGCGGGGTATTAACTCTTTTATAAAAAAAATCAAAAAAGATAAAAAAGGGTTGACAATCGTAATTATACTACTTATTGTTTATTATCGTTTAAACTTGCGTTGCCGGGAGGCGGTTGAGCCTTCCGGCAGGGAGCGGAACCATGACGTTTGCCCTTGAACCCGCCGCGCCTTTCGCCTGTGAATTGAACCGGGCGCTTATTAAAGCCGGCTTCGATGCCGCCAATGAATGGTTCTTTTACGACGGCGCTTTCAGCGGCGTTAGCGTTCTGGGAACAGGCGTTGAGCAATACGTGGCTGCGTGAGAACTTTGTCGCTTTGAGCGGCGAAAGAGAAGTCTTCGCGTATTTCGAGGGGCAGTGGTCGCGCCCTATGGATATTATCACGGGCTTTAGTAAGTATTTAGAATATCTCTTTGTCAACCGTGGCTGTCAGGCGTTTAACTGGACGGCCCGCTTCAAAACGAACACGCGCTTGGGCAGTATGAACGGTTTGTACGCGATTATTGCGGGCATAAAGCGGGAGTCAGGCATTACGCGCAGAAGAGTTATACGGGAAAGATTAGCGATATAAACTTGTATGAACTGACGCGGGAAGAATATATCGAAGGGAAATGTTGTGAATGGACAAGGGGAAATAACCGGCGCGTCACTTGGCTTTAAGGTAGATTTCTAACTTACGTTGCGGCTGTTTAGGGTGTCGCTTGACGCGGCGCTAAACAGCCGCTTTGCGGCGTAGAGAGAGGGAATCAGCCGGTAAGGAGATAAAAATGAAAAATAAATTGGCGTTCCACTTGCTTTTTTTTATTTGTTTGCCGCGTGTATACTCAGAAGAACAGGCGATTCATTTCAGCATGAATTCGGACAATCGTCCCATAGTCTTTGGAACGGTTCATAATACAACCGGCTATTTTATTATAGACACCGGCTCGCCAAGCGTAATTCTGTTTGATCCCATTCAAGATTTGCCTGAAGCGGACGCCGCGTATAATTCTTACGCTCTGCTTGGAGAGACCTTTGAGAGTAAAACCCACGTCGTCTCCGGCGTAACGCTCGGCGCCGCTGTAATTGAAGAAAAATTCGCCGTCATTCAAGCCCCGGAAACAATAAAAAATGTGTTCTCTTCAGAGATTAAGGGGATCATCAATATACTGGCGTTGGATAAAATCGTTGAAATCTCATTTTCCAAACGGACAATCCGCCTGCTGGATCGCGTTCCGGAACGTTATAAAGAAAGCGTGTCATTTATACGGCAAAACGCGGTGTGTTTTATACCTGTAAGAGTCGGCGGCGTGGAATATTTATTCCGCGTCGACACGGGAAGCGACGAGGCGGTGGACTTTCCTGAAATTGTATTGGACGCTATAGACAAAAAGAATATATTGCACGTCGCCGCAACCGCCGATAATACAGCCACAAATAACAGCGATTATTATATATTCAAAAACCATGATTTTGTTCTGTTCAATCATGTCTATAAGAACAGCGTTTGCAGAACCAACACGCTCGGAGACAAGAAGATGTTTGGAGCCATTGGCACGCAAGTGTTGCAGCGCTATGATATGGCCTTTGATCCGGCCGCGCATACATTATTTTATAAACCCCTGCTGCCTGACATCCTTTATGACATCTTTTTCAATCATACGGCATACAGCGCGGGATTGCTTAACTTTGATTATACGCAGGAGGCATTGATTGTAAAAGAGGTGATAACAAACAGTCCGGTATGGAAAGCGGGATTGCGTCCTGGACATAAAATCACAAAAATAAACGATCAGGACGCTTCTGGAACGCCGCAAACGTACATGGCGAGGATTTTACAATCAAACAGCGCTGTAAAGATTGAGTATTATGGCGAAGACAATAAAAAGAAAACGGTGAAAGTAAAACCGAAAGTTTTGTTGAAATGAATGGTTTTTGAGGGTGTATGAAAAAGCCGGCGTTATTATCGCTGATTTTCGCGGCGGTTCTCAAAACATATTCGTTAGACCTTGAAGCGACCCTTACTTTCGGCGAGGTGGCGCCCGGGTTTGAGACGGATTTCTCGTCCATTGATTTTATCACCACGATAACCGCCGCGCCCGTCACGTTTCAAAGCAAGTCGGGATGGGGACTCTCCTTTTCGCCGTTTTCTTTCACAACAAAAAACGGCTCCAACTCCAGCATGACCTTTATTAACCCCGCGCTGTTCTATAATTTTTTCAAAACCATACATATTCGCTTGGGGCCTTTCATTTCGATAAACGCATTGGACATGTACAACATCGGGTTTTTCAAGCTCACCGCCGGCGTTTCATTTTCGTGGCAGGTTAGAGAGGCTCTATTCGAGAACCCCGTCATGCCGCTAGCCCTTGAAATTGTCCAGCTTCAAGCCGGATACGCCTATTATGAAAACAAAGGGGCGTTTTATATGCGCGCAGGGTTTGATTTATTCGTCTTCTTGGTGAGCGCGGCTTACAATGAAAGCGGCAAATATCACATCGAGAAAGACACGCTTCCCCCGCCGAGATGAACTGCCGCGCGCCGCCATGGAAAACGCCGGAAGGCGAAAGCGGATCCGCTTCCCGAACCGAACTCGAAAACCGAAGAGCTACGGGAAGAATTGAAACATCTGAAAGAAATATACTCCTGAGGCGATGCTAGCAAGGACCCCGCGTTCATCCCCGAAAGGTTCAAACGGATAGCGTCCGAAGGCTCCGCCATTATGCAACTGAAAGAAAATCATGGCATAGTAAAGTAAGCAAAAACGACCCTCTGGCGTTTTCCAACTTTCAGGAAGCTACGGCGTCCTCACATCACGGTTGGCGCCGGTCGTTGCCGCAGGTTTGCCTTTAAGTCTGAGAAACTATATTAATGAGATTTTCAAGAGTATTATTTGTATGCTGTTCTCCGAGAGCGCAAGAATCTTTATCGTCGATAATATAGAGCATTGTTCATATCATAATACACATGTCGATATTTCTTGATTTCTTGTCGCCTAAATACATCCATCCGTTTTAGTTTTTTACCGTTAATGGTTATCGCCGTCATCATTTAATCCTTCATAAAAATATAGGCTATCTCTCTGTTTTGTTCAATACGGTAAAATGAGCGAGAAACGGCATGGAACGCGCGCCTTCTAGTTTTTCAGGCAAAGCTCTGAAAGCCCTGCCAGAGACTTCTATACGCCGAATGGAGGGCGTCCGGCTATGCGGGCGGTCGCCCTCCGAAAGCCTGCGGAACTTCCGTGAAAAGGGAGCGCGATGACAACGGCGGCGGCTCCGGGCCAAGCCGCGTTTCCCCCGCGCCCCCTTCAAATAAGAGCTTTAGCCCCGAAACGCGCGTGAAGGGTCTCCAACGGCTGGGGTTGGCGGCGCAAAGTGTGAGGAAGTCCCGCCCTGCCATTCGCCGTCCGCGACCTTGTTTTTATACGAATACGCTGATTTTCAACGCAGAAAATCTTATTATTGAGTCCGGAAGACTTGATCTTGTTATATATCATAAGCTATACTACAAGAGCAACATCCAGTTATTTCATTGGAAATAGAT
>JAIROG010000085.1 GCA_031257675.1 Treponema sp.
AATACTCGGATATTATAAAAACCCTTATGAAAACAGCATTGTTGTTGTGTTAAACTATTACAGGTATACCTCTTATAGTGAAGCTGATACATTGTGGGGCACATTGAATGTATTTTCTTGCAATATAGACAATATAAAATTAAGTCGATAAAAGCAATCTCCACTTCGCCTGACAGGACTGCTTGCGCTTCGCAGTCTCGCTACAACCGGGTGGACGCGTAGCCAAGAGAAGCCGCGATGTGTTGAACGCCTCTATCAACTCCTTCTTGTCTATACCCCAATTCCGTCCAAAACGCTCGCGCAGTTTGCCGGCTATGTACATGAAGCTGTCGAAAATGCTGGCGCTTCCCGAAAACAAAGCCGCGCCGCGATTCATCAGAATTTCCCAAAAACGAGCGAAATTTTTAATGCGATCCAATTCTTGACGTGAAAGAGCGGATGTTTCCAGCACGTCATAGGGCGGGCTTTCTGAAAAACAGAGTCCGAGTTCTTTGGCTTTGCGGGCAAGCGGCGTTCCGGGAAGACATTTGAGGATGCCAAGCTGGATTTCCATCCGATTTTCGCGGTTTTTTTCATAAATGCCGCCCCCATTTTCGCCGGACAAAGCCAGCCAAAGCCGGTTGAAACCGTTTGCAAACGAGGCGAAGTCTTCTCCTGGAAGCCCGGCGATGAGGTCTGCGTGAATAATGGCGTTGGTTTTCTCGCGCAAAAACACGAGGTTTTCCACTTCTTTTTCAGGATCGCTTTTTCTGTTGACAAGAACCAATGTCCTGGGGTTAAACGTTTGGACGCCGACTTCAAGCCTGAGCGAATGGCGCTGAAAACGCATCAGCAACGCGCGCAATTCCGTGGGAAAAATCGTACATTTTTATCAAGGCTGCTCATGCAGAAATCACAGCCGAAAGGACACCCGCGGGACGCTTCTACATAGGTGAGTTTGCGAGTCAGATCCTCCTGTGTGTAGAGCCGGTAGCCCGGATCAATCGTCGCAAGATCAACTGGTTTTGCGGCAATAAATTTGCCGTGAACGCTTATGGCCGCTGGAATTGTTGTTGCGCTTATTTCAGAGACCCTCCCTTTCAGGATGCATGAGCAAAGTTCGCGGAACACAAGCTCGCCTTCGCCCCGGACAACGTAGTCCGCGTACCGGAAAAGCGGCGCGTCTTCGTCAAGGCTTGAGGCTTCCGGTCCCCCGAGAATCACGGCGGGTCGGCTTTGCCCCCATGTTTGAAAGGCGGCTTCAAGAAGCTCTCTGGTTGCCGTATGGTTCCAGATGGCGACGGAAAGCCCCAGAATACGCGGGTTTGCCTCCAAAATAGCTTCAAGTTTTTCCGAAAACGGCTGCCTAATCGCAAATTCAAGGATTTCCGCCTCATGTTCGTATTCGCCGAGGTTCGCCTTGAGCAGTCGAAGCGCAAGGCTGGGATGTATCCATTTTGCGTTAATGGTCGCAAGAAGAATGACGCTCATAACGCTATAATTTTCTTGCGAGAGTCATAACAGGTCTGATCGTTGATGAAAAAACCACGGCAAAAAGTATCACCGCGCCGCCTATCATCGCCGAAGAAGAAGGCGTTTCGCCCGTAGCCGCAAGCACCCACAGGGGGTTGAGAACCGGTTCGATTGAAGCGGTGAGCATAGCCTGAATCGCGTTTATCCGTTTAATGCCGTACGAAAATAGAAGGGAAGCGAAGCCTGTCTGGACAACGCCCATAAAAGCGACCGTTGATGTCGAGGAAAGGGTGAAGGTTGGGAAAAATATAATAAAAAAGGGAATGGCGAACAATGCGGTGACAATATGTGAAACCAGCATGGAATCCGAGGGGGTTCCATTTTTTTGCATACGCATAAACACCGAATTAGCTCCAAAAAGGATGCCGGAAACAACCGCCAAAACATCGCCCGCAATAGCGCCGGTTTTAAGTCCGTCCTTGAAAAAAAGGATCATGCCTCCTGCCGTAAGCGCGATCGCGGTCCAATGCTCCCAACCAGGCTTTTCTTTTATTAGAAGCCACGCCAACAGACACGCCCATATAGGCGCCGAGTATTGCAACAGTATCACATTTGCGGAAGCGGTGAGCTTATTGGCGACGACAAAGGTGATCATGGCGCCCGCATAGCACCATCCGGCGGCGAACGCCGCCGGAACAGCAGGTTTTTCACGCATGTGTACAAACGCTTTTTTTTGAGGAATCAACAATTTTATCGCCAACATAAAAAGAGCCGCAATGAAACTCCGCCCGCCCGCAATGACGACCGGATGCCAGTCAAGCAACTTGATAAAAAGACCGGATGTACTCCAACAGATCGCGCACAGCGCAACCGCAAGCTGTCCCGCCCCCTGATTTGGAGGAACAATTTTCTGTTTTTGAAACATGGCGTCCATGATCGGGCATTATGAAATAAATGTCAAGCTGTTAAGCCGTCAAGCGGTCTTCTGGGATTCTTCCTTTGTTTGCGATGCATGGTGGCGCGGGGCGTCATGCGGAGGCGGCCATCAGCTTTTTTTGCAACCGTTTTACATTCGATAATGCCGGATCCCGCGCAATGGCTTCGCGGAGCATGGCTTGGGCGTCAGCGATCCGCCCCAACGTGAAAAGGCTCTCTGACATTGAGCGCAACCAGCGGGCTTCCTCTTTGGGCGCAAATCCCAACTCAAGCATGGTTTTCATGCATGCGACCCATGTCTTGTCATCAACAAAAGAACGGAGCCTGACTCGCACCAATTCCTTGAGAAAGATTTCAACGTCAACGGTAAAATGCTTGAAATAGGGGAGGCGGCGTTCTTCCCGCACCAGTTCAGCTAAAAGCGAAAACGCCTCGTAGTAACATTGCCGCTTGTTAAGCTCTTCGGCAAGCACATACACGCCGTCCATCCAATCGCCGCGATCCAGATGCTGTTTCATAAGGAAGGCAAGTCCACCCTGCGCGCGCCAAATGGCAAGCGCGGACGTTTCCTGTTCATGGAAAAGGTCCCACAACACCAATTTCGCCTGACATGCTGGATCATCCGTTTTTGAAGCGAGAAAATCACGGTAATTGAACTCTTCTTTCCGGGTGTTATGGACGAACACTCTGTCGTATTCATGGCGGCTTGCGCCATTGGACAACGCTTTATATGCGATGATAAGGCGCCGCATCCTGGAGCCATCAGCACTGCCCGCGACATCGGGGTGAAGATGTTTCGCTTTTTCGCGGAAGGCTTTTTTTATGGAAGAAAAAGAGGCGTCCGGCTTTACGCCGAGAAGAGCGTAGTAGTCGTCCATACAGATTACGCGCCTATACGTTTTGCCACGGCTTCCGCATGTTCATTTCCCAAAATTATCTCGCTTCTGTTGACAAACAAGCCTTCTTTTTCCATCACCGACATAATGTTGAGCAACGCCTTGTTGGCTCTCATACATTTTTTGCCCAGGAACGCCGCGCCTTTCTTTCCTCCAAGCCCGCTTCCTTCGCTTAAGATTTTACGCAACTTATCCGGCAGTTTAACGGAGAAAAAAGAAAGCGTCTCAACAGCAACAACTATGTAATCGTAGGCGGGCAACTTGAACCCGTCTTCCGTCCATGCGTCTATAATGTCCGCGCGATGTCCCATTGCCTCAAAACCCTTTTGCAAACAGGCGCAATACTGCGGAACGCCGCGCCTTTGAGCGGGAACGCTCACAATTGCTATTCTCATACTCAATGCCCCACTTGAGCTTGCTCCAAAAGCTGAAATTTTGGAACAGCCTCATTTACTATACAATAAAACCAGAGATTTTGCAAGTAAAATTCGCGCGACGTTCCGGCTCTTTGCGAACCGCAGGTTGCCACTCTTTGGGACGACGACGTTTTGCCAGTGGAGGTATAGCCGCGTAACAAAAACAAAAAACGGTAAATCATAAGCCGGGTTCTGTTTAGTACCGGCGGACCGGTATTACACCGCCATCTATCTGGCATCACCCTTGCGGATGATTTCCAGCAGTCTACCCGCGCTTAACGGACGGGCAATCCGCGCAACCGCCTATAACGCAACGTTATAGACGGCTGCATGCGCTGTTTGACTTTGCTCCTGATGAGGCTTGCCATGCCGGAACCGTCGCCGGTTCCGCGGCGCGCTCTTACCGCGCCATTTCACCCTTACCGGCAACTTCCAGCGGAAAACGCGCTGCAAGCTCCGGCGGTTTGCTTTCTGTTGCGCTGTCTGTCGGGAAGCGTATTTATACGCGCCTCGCCCGGGTGTTACCCGGCATCATGCCCTGCGGAGCCCGGACTTTCCTCGGCGCTGGAAGCGTTCTGCGACCCGGCACCGCGGCGGGCTGATCTACCGTATATTTCTATATAGGGGAAAAGCGGTCAAATCCTCGCTTTTCCATTTAAATGAGGCGGTTCCAAAACTTAATTTTTTGGATCCTCCTCTTACTCTTGGAGAAAATTGTATAAGCCATAAACGCTTAACTTATAAAGAATTAGCAATTTTCTCCCAAGTCCTGTTCCAAAACCAACCTGAATGTAGTTCGCGTTCTGGAACAGGCTCAAATATAAGGAAGCCTTTTCACAATGCGCCGCCCCATAGGGCGCGTTTTGAAAAAGCCTCGTTTCTTCATTTTTATGTACTCGCCTTTACTCGTCAAAGTCCACGCTTACCTCCTCTTCCTCCTCTTCCTCCTCTTCTTCCAACCCTTCAAGGTCAGAGAGACTGCCGGCCGTATCGCTGTCAAAGTAATCTTCCTGCTCAACCGCCTGATCGGATTCCTCGTAGAAGAGAATGCGCGAACAATACGGGCAGAAAAGAACTTCTTCCCCTTTATGAACCCGGTTGGCAAACTGAGCGGGCAGTATCATGTGGCAGCCCGTGCACACGCCGCCCTTGATGGCGACAATGCCTTTCCCCATCTTGTGTCTGATGATGCGGTCGAACTTGAAAAGCAACTCCTCGTCAAGGCCGGAAGATATTTCTTTTTCTTGCGCCTCTAGCCCAACCAGTATGGACCTTTTCACGGACAGATCCTCATCAATGCGCTTCCTGCGCTCCGACAACTCCCCTTCCTGCAATTCAATGAGACTGGTGATCTGCTTGATCTCCTCATTCAGATCAGAAAGGATTCGCTCTTCCCGTTGCACATCCTTACGGTACTGTTGCTCTTTTTCCGCAGAATCCCGCCGTTCCTTATCCAGAATCTCGTATTCCCGCATATTGAACGTCTCGGCTGACCCGATATTTCGTTCCGCCCGCTCACGGGAGCTTTCCGCCTCAAAAAGCAGGTTGCGAAATTCGCCTGCCGTACTCCTTGTCTTTTCATATTCTTGATTCTTTTCAATAAAATTCCTTTTGTAGCGGGCTAAAACTTCTTCCTGATCGGTCAAAATTTTAGGACTCTCTTCAATTTCCTGCTCCAACTCGATCTTTTTTGACAATATATCTTGTAGACCGCGCAATTTGTCAAAAACCTCATCCATTGCCATGCTTTTCTCCTCTTAATTTAAATGATCCAAATAATCTTTGATCTTGTTGCTCAAACGCGGATTCCTGAGCCTTCTCAGCGCCTTCGCCTCAATCTGGCGAATACGCTCGCGGGTGACATTGAAGCAGAGACCCACTTCCTCAAGCGTCAAAGAATACCCGTCGCCGAAGCCAAAGCGCATCTCAAGCACCTCGCGCTCGCGGCGCGGCAAAGTGTTGAGCACCTCGGCGAGGTTTTCCTGCAACAGCACAAACGCCGTACAGTTCGCGGGATTCTCCACTTCCTTGTCTTCAATGAAGTCGCCCAAAAGCGAATCTTCTTCCTCGCCGATGGGCGTTTCAAGGGAAATCGGATCGCGGGCGACATTTTTCACGCTTTTCACTTTCTGGCTCGTCCACCCAAGTTTTTCGGCGATCTCGTCATCAGACGGCTCCCTGCCCAGCGCCTGCATGAGTTGCCGGGATTCGCGCACCACCTTGTTGATCTGCTCGATCATGTGAACCGGTACTCGGATGGTACGCGCCTGATCTGAAATGGAGCGGGTTATCGCCTGACGTATCCACCATGTCGCGTACGTGGAGAACTTGAAGCCCTTCTGATATTCAAACTTTTCAACCGCCTTGATAAGCCCTATGTTGCCTTCCTGCACCAGATCGAAAAATTGCAGTCCGCGGTTCGTGTATTTCTTGGCAATGGACACCACAAGCCGCAAGTTCGCCTTGATGAGCTTGTCCTTGGCGTTTTTCAGCATGATGCGTCCGCGGTTGATCTCTTTTGCCATAGCGTTGATATTCTCAATGGCTTCCTCAAACTCGGCTCTCATCTGGAGCAACTTCTTTTCCGTAAGCTGAATCAGGCGTATATTCTCCTTGATCTCGTCTGCGGAAAACCCCAGTATCTCTTCAATGCGCTCCCGTTGCTCCCGCACCGCAAGCCCTCTGCCCAAGTTGCGCAATTCCCGCATGGAACTAACATGCAGGTATTTTTCGAGCCGCTCCTGCTCTTTTTTGTAGCGCTTGATCTTTTTGGAAGCAAGGATGAATTTTTCGGAAAAACTCAAAATTTCTTCAGGGTGAATCTCCGCTTTCTCAACAACCGACATGATTTTAGCGCGGAGCGTGGCAAGATCTTTGTCTTCAAAAAGATTGCCGCCCCGGCTTGTGATGCGCCGCTTCATCTCTACATAGGCTTTTATATCAGGGAAAATGGCTTTAAGCGTTTCTTTGTAAAACTGATTGAGCCTGCGGTGTTCGCTTTGATGTTCAGTCATCTCCTTTTTGGAGAGATTCATTTCCTTAAAATCTTTCCGTGTAAAAGCCTTTTCGCCGATCTGGTAGAATTCACTGATGATGAGACCGGATCTTTTAACCACGTTTTGGATGATATTCTTCCCGTCTTCCATCTGCTTGGAAAGCTCAATTTCCTGCTCTGCGGTTAAAAGGTTTTCCCTCCCGATCTCCCGCAAATACAGCTTCACCGGATCATCAACAGCAGTCTCTTTGCCGGTCGTCACCATGCGCTTCTTTTCGGGATTCTGGACTTTTTCTAATTCTTCCCCGGTCTCATCGTCGGCCAAGACATCTTCTTCAATGACAAGCTGTACATTGTTCTTTTGGAGAAGCGCCCACACCGCTTCGATCTTATCGGTATTAGTGATATGCTCGGGCAAATAATCAGAAAGCTCCTCGTACGAGAGAACCATCTTTTCTTTTGCGTATTCAATCAACTTAATGATTGCGGGATCAAGCGCTACATCTTCTCTTGTTTCCGTCATTCCTTATTTTCCTTTAGTTTACGCAATTCGGCGTCAATGTGCATTTTTTCGAGGAGCAATTCATCATCAAGCGCCGCTGAACGGTAGGTGTTTTCATCTTTGTTCTGATTGCTTTCAATGAGGCGGAGCTCCGTTACAATTTTAGTCGATCTACGTTCAATTCGCTTTTGTTTTATCCTCTTTATGCCATCAGAGATGAGTTGTTCTGGATTCGATGAGAATTCGGTCGTAACGCCTCGTTCAACAATAAATTTCCGCGCGT
The DNA here is from genome assembly GCA_031257675.1 of Treponema sp. Classification (GTDB taxonomy): domain Bacteria; phylum Spirochaetota; class Spirochaetia; order Treponematales; family Breznakiellaceae; genus JAIRKH01. Next base: position 7,481 of record JAIROG010000085.1, read on the forward strand.
TCTCTAAGCTTATACGCGGCAAAATGGCGTCTAAACCTGTTTCATCGTGAACAAAACATTCTTCTAAAGCGATAAAAATATCCTTTGCGGCGGGGTCTTCGATCTCCTCCATCGAGAGCCGCGCCCGGAATTGGGAATAGAGACCATCGTTTACCGCCACCACCGCAAGCAAGAAAAGCTCCTCATTCATTCGCAGGGGGACGTTGGAAGGACGTTGACCTTGGGAATTTCCCATTGCGGAGTGACTCATCAGCGCACTTGTCCGTCTGTTATTGTAATCGTTCCTCACCGCTTCACGATCCGCGCGCAGGGCGCCGGCAAGTCTCCCCAGCGCGTCGTCCCGAACAACATCTGAATCCAATGTTTCCAAATAGGGAAAAACAAAAGCCGCCGCTTTGAATTTCCCTTCAGGGACATTGGTATTGTAAAGTTCCTTGCTGCGGGCAATAAGATAGTCCATATCAAGTATAACACTTTTCACACAATTTTTCAACACTTCTTTTCCGAATTCTTTCAAAATATCGGCAGGATCCTTCACGTTAATAACTTTTTTCAAGGCGTCTTTAAAGACGCCCGCGCCTTCATCGTCGTGGATCCGTCCGGCTTGCGCCGCAGCCTGCGCAGGATTGCCCGGCATTACAATGTAAGCGACAAGCCCATTCCGCCTGCAAGTAAGAATCGCTTTTACCGCGGCGGTCTGACCCGCGTCATCCGAATCAAAGATGAGATTGACGCGCTCCGCAAACCGGCGGAGGAGATGCGCCTGTTCACCGGTAAACGCCGTGCCGAGTGGCGCCACCGAGTTGGTCACGCCCGCTTGGTGGAGCGCTATCACGTCCATGTAGCCTTCCGCTAAGTAGGCTTCTTTTGTCTTTTTTATTTCGGGAAGAGCTGCGTCTACGGCAAAGAGAGTCTGCCCCTTTTTATATATGGCGAATTCCGGCGTGTTGAGGTACTTTGGACCATCCCCGGAAAGAAGCCTGCCGCCGAACGCTGCCGTACGCCCCTGCCGGTCGTTTATGGGAAAGATAAGTCTGTCAGCGAAAAAGCTCGTCAGGGGGTATTTCCGGGAAAAGAGCGCGGAATCCGCCAGAAATTCTTCGGAATACCCTTTCTTGGAGAGGAATCTGAACAGCCACTCCCGGTCAGCGGGCGCGTACCCCAGCTTGAACTTTTCCACCATTTCATACGAAATGCCCCGGGACAACACGTAGGTCAGGGCGGGTTTTCCCTGAGGCGTCTTGACAAGCAGATAATGAAAGCTACCCGCGACACGGGAATACAGATCGAAAAGGGCTTCGGTTTTAGCCGCGTTTTTATCGGTTTCAGCATTGCCGCCCGCCTCATACTGGAGCGTCACGCCGAACCGTTTGGCAAGGCTCTCCACCGCTTCAGGAAAGGTGAGCTTATCCATCTCCATGATGAAATTCAGCACGGTGCCGCCCTTGCCGCACCCAAAGCAATGGTACAGCTTGAGATCGGGATTCACCGAAAAAGACGGCGTTTTTTCGTTATGAAAGGGACAGAGACCCATGAACCGTCCGCTTCGGTTTTCAAGGCGCACATAATCGCCCATAACCGCCACGGCGTCCATTTTGTCGATGACTTCCTGTATGGAGCTTTGCGTTATAAACGGCATTTTTGCGTATCATCAGAACGAGCGCGTTCCAGTTTCTCCACTCACATTGCGGCTCAAGCCGCGCGAAACCGCGTTTTTATGAAACGCGCTCCTTTTATAATATACTTTTTTTTTGCGATTTTTACAAGAGAACAGCCTTAAAGGTTGCAGGTTAGCCCACGCTTGCGAATCACAGCGCGAATAAATCCGCTTGACAGCGCAACATATTCGCTATATGATCATTTCCATTTCCAACACTTGCTATGGAGGTTGCAGAACGTTCAATTTGGCAAGTTCATTCCGCTTGATTCCGCTTGATTCCGCTTGATTCCGCTTGCGGAACAAGCTTAGAGAACGGATCAGCGGTTTAATCAGCGCCATTGAAGACGCGGGATTCAACAAGTCCATTGGAACCGAAGAAAACGCCGGCCCTTGTGACGGCAAAACTTTGGAGGAATCCATCGCTGAAGTTCACGCCTTCATGGACATTCTTCAAGAATTGAATGTCCGGATGGAGAAAGCCAACGAGGTCAACAGGGATTTCCTTATCATGCTGGAAACGCTCAAAACGAAAATCGCTTTTTACGAAAAAATCGCGCAAAAATGCCGCCGTTACAGGAAGTGCGAATTCGAATGCAATGAGGAGGATTGAGAACATACTGGACGCAAACGCTTCAAAAGTCAAAAATCATTTATTCGGCGGCTTTGATTTCAACGGTTTATACCGGCGGGTTATAAAGAAGCTCCCCTTTTTTATTTATAGAGGCTTTCCCAGGAATTCAGTTTTTGGGAAAACCTCTAAAGTGACAACAAAAAACAGCGTGATGGGAATTCGACGCGGATAAAATTTACAGAGAGTCAAGCCGTTTCAGTCCGGCGCGGGCGGCAAGGTAATTGGGATTCAGCGCGAGCGCCTTTTCAAGGGCGCTTCTGCTCTCCTCGGCGCGTCCAAGAAGATAGAGGCAACGGCTCATCCTGTAGTGGATGCGGGCGGCGTTTTGTGGACTGTCAATGCCCCGCAAAACAGCCTCCTCGTAGTACGCAAGCGCCTCCGCCGTATCATTATGCCGCGCCTCCATGATACGGGCGATGTTCGCCGGCACGTCGTAGGAGCGGGTGTCATGGAGAATGCCTTTGAGTTGCTCATAGGCTTCGTCAAGATCGCCTGAGGAGATAAGAGAAACACCCTTGTACAGATCAAGCCATGAACTCGTTATGTTGTTATAGGCGGCGTTTTGGATAAGCCACCGCACTTCCCCGGAACGCCGCAAAAAATTGAACAGCCAGCCCGACCATTCGTAAACCCGCTCGTCGGAAGGGCGCTTGTTCAGCAATATCCACGCTTGGGCTATGATTTTTTCAGGAGTCCTGATCTCCCGCTCGCGGCGAAGCGTTTCCAACTCTATGAGCGGGTCGGCGGCTTGGTGAGGCTCAAGATAGAAGAGCGCGGCTTCCGGTTGCAATAAACGGGAATACTTGATGATGCCGTACGTAGCGTACGGCGCGGAAGGATCGTCATGTTGCTGCAAAGCGACCGCAAGCTGATCAAGGAAAGCGGCGGTTTTTTGAGGATTGGTTTCCGTTGCGGCCAGATTGAAAAGGCTCTTCAATTTATAAGCGTTGTTCTGGGAAGTGGAAAGCATGGTCCAGAATGAGCGGGCGCTCCCCGTGTTATTCGAAAGGTACAGCGCGTCCGCCTGACGGATAAGGCTCTCTTCGCCGGAGGATTCGGCGAATATTCTCGCCGCTTGCAAGGGCTTGTCGTAATCATAGAAGAATTGGGCGATAAAATTCCGCGTGTTTGGGGACTCGCTAGTTTTGAGCAATTCGTTGGCCCGCGCCACAGCCGATGCGATGTCGCCGCCGAGTATGCGCAAAATAAGATCGTCAAGCGCGAATTGTTCCTGCTCTATTGTTTCAGGAAAAAGCGATTCTTTTTCAGGAATTTGAGAAGCCCTCACAGGATCGTGCATATCGCCTAAAAGCACATAGACGCTCAAAGCCGCCGGTTTATACCGGGTTTCGAAAAGGCGCGAAGCGTAGAAGCGCAACAGTCCGGCTTCGGCATGTTCCACGCCGGCGGAAGCCTCAGCTTCAGACGCCGCGCTTGGCAACACAAGAAGAGCTTCCGCGGCGACGACCGCAAGCGGCTCCGAAGACGGATAACGGGCAGCCGCTTTTCGCGCGGACTTCTGATACGCAGTCAGAAACTGCGCATCTTTTTGGGCTAAAAGCTCTTGTTGGACCAAAATCCTTCTCCGCTTCAGCACGGAAAGCAGGGATTCTACAGAAAGAGCTTTCTTTTCAAGATTATCGAATGCGCGGTTTATCTGGCCGGCGCTTGCGATGCCTTGGGCGTTTTCCAAAAAAGCGTCGAATTCCTGCAAAACTTGAAAAAAACGCTCGCCATCCCGCTCGGACGGGGCAAAGTTCCGTTCAAGCATGGAGACAACGCCCAGCCCTCCCAAGAGAATGCATCCTACAATAACGCCCGCCGCTATAGCGGCATTGAGGAAACCATTCTTTAGACGCGTTTTTTTTTTCATACCACTGTATTTTCTACTGTTTTTCGTATTCCGTCAAGCATCCCATTGACAAAACCGTAGGATTTTTCTTCGCCAAAAGCCTTCGCTATGGCTATGGCCTCACTTATTACTATGGAAACGGATGTCTCTCTTTGAAACAAAATTTGGTAAACGCTTGTCCGCAATACGGCAAGATCCACTCTTCTGAGTCTGGAGAAATTCCAGTTCTCCAGATGGGATTTTATTGTTTCATCTATCTTTTCGAGATTTTCAATCGTGCCTATAATAAGGAGACGCGAAAACAATCGAGTCTCCTCTTTGAGTTGTTCGCTGTCTTTCTCGTCCATCCACGGGAACTCCAGCAACTCTTCAAGAATTCTCCGCTTTTCAAGCGGCGGCTTGAAACGCCCCTTCACCGCTTCCCAAGAGTAGAGCGCCTGAAACGCAAGAATTCGCCCTTGTCTTCGTGACGACATGTTTCCGCTACCAGTTGATGTATTGAGGAAAGGTCTTGATGACCGCAACTTTGCGCAGTTCGTTGGTCAAGTTTTTGCTTAACGCCTCAGTGCCGGCATTCATGCGTTGCTGCAACAACGCCGAGGCAATATAGTCCTTGACGCTTATCGAACCCATCCCCAGATATTCGGGGACAGTGTCGTTTAAACTCAAGTCTTTTCCCTTCTCCCGCTTGAGAATGTATAAGATCACGTATTCCTGCGGAGTCTCAATCAGCTTGGACACTTTCCGTATGCCCTGATTGTCAGCGCCTGTGGAAGGGAACGCCACATCAAAAAATTCCTTGCCCATTCGTTGCAACGTAATGCTCTGCACAAAATATTCGGCGCCGGCGAAACAGTTTTGATAGTTTTGGGGATCGCTGTTGTTCTTTATCTGGGTGAAATGAAAAAGAAATTCTTCTCCGCTGCTTCCAATTTGCCGGATGAGTCTGTCCGCAGTGTCTTTCGACCTGGCTTTAGTCGCCACAGTGAATGGAATGCGGATGTAATTGCCTTGTACGTAGCCATCCTGCCGGTACAAAGCCGGATTCGCGCGAAGCTCGGTGCTTACGTCATCATCGGTAGGCTCCCCTCCGCCCAGCCTCAAAATGTATTTCTGCTGCGCCATCTGTGTTTTTAGTTGCGCTCTGAACGCGGCGAGTTCCAAACCGGTTTGTTGCTTGACAGCCGCGGAAAATTCCGCGTCTATCGGCTGGCGTCCGCCCAAACTCGCGGCCATTTGATTTTTCATAGTCTGAATTTGCCCATTGAGTTCGCTGTCGCTGACCGTAACATTGGATTTTGAGACAACTTGCGGGAGGTAACGCTGGGTGATGTATTTGTTTATCAGCATCTGCTGCCTCATCTGGTCGCGGTACGCGCTCATATCCATGCCGGTCTGCTGTTTGATTGCATCGGCGAACTCCACGTCTGTGGGCAGTCTGCCGGCAGACTGCGCCATCTGTTGCTTGATCACCTGTATCTGCTGGTTGATTTCCGTTTCGGAAATGGTTATCTTTTCTTTTGCCGAAGCCTGAATCACCAGTTTCTGATCGATCATGCCGTCAAGCGCCTGTTGCCGTTCCTGGGCGGTAGCCGCTCTGCCCGCCTGTTTTTCCAGTATCTCAACCTGAAGCCGCAGTTGTTCGGCGGTAATCGGCTCCGTTGTGTTGTACTGAATCGTGGCGACCACCGCCTTGCCGTTGTACTGCGCGAATCCCGCAATCGGCAGGGACATGCAGAAAATAGAGAAAATTAAACCCCGTTTGTTTTTCATATTCACTTCCTTATTCTGTGCTGTTGCATCTAGGCTTGAGCCATGTCAAAACCGCCCGCGATCAGCTTGATTCCGCCGCGTCTTGAAATTGGCTCCCCTTATTAAAAAAAAATCTTTGTGAAAGGATACAGTTTTTGCGCCGCGCAAAGCGCTATTCCAGTACCGCCCTGATTCGCCTGACTCCCGCCGAAGACGACCGCTCCTTTTGTATCTTGAACACGCCCAGCGCGCCAGTGCGCTCCACATGGGGTCCGCCGCACACCTCTCTGGAGAAATCGCCCATGGCGTAAACCTTCACCTGCAAATCGTACTTTTCGCCAAACAGGGCGATTGCGCCCGACGCTTTTGCGTCATCAAGGCTCATAACTTCCACAGTCACCGGCAGATCGCGCCTGATCTGCTCGTTGACGATTGCCTCTACGCGGGCGATTTCCTCCGCCGTCATGGGCTTGTCGTGAGAAAAGTCAAAGCGCATACGTTCCGCCGTGATATTCGATCCTTTTTGCGCGACGTGATCGCCTAGTACGACGCGGAGCGCCTGCTGGAGCAGGTGGGTTGCGCTGTGGTATTTGACAGCCGCTTCCCCGTGATCGACGAGTCCGCCCTTAAAGACCTGCTCGCCGCCGGCGCGGGAAAGCTCCTGATGTTTCTTGAACGCTTCGTCAAATTCGGCGCGGTTCACGGCAAGCCCCGCTTCCGCCGCAAGCTCCGAAGTAAGCTCAATGGGGAAGCCATACGTATCGTACAATTTGAATGCAAGCCGCCCGCTCATAACTTTTTGCGGATTCTTGAGCAGACTAGGAATGAGTTTCTCGAATTCCTTTTCGCCTTTGTGCAGCGTCTCGCGGAATTTTTCCTCTTCCCTGTTCAATTCATCAATAATACGCGCCTTGTTCTCAATGAGCTCAGGGTAGGGTCCCGCCATCCGCGCTATGATGACTTCGGCTATGGGCGATAACATCATGCCCTCAATGCCGATCTTGCGCCCATGCCTCACCGCGCGCCGGATAAGGCGGCGAAGCACGTAACCCGCGCCCACATTGGAAGGCGTCACCGACCTGGGATCGCCTAAAATAAAAGCCGCCGCCCGTGTATGATCCGCGATAATGCGCGTAGATTTGTCTTTTTCCGCGTCAGTTCCGTACTCACGCTTCGCCGCTTTCCCTATAGCTTCTATGATGCCGGCAAAGATTTCCGTATCATATACGGACTTCTTGCCGTTCAACACCGTTACGGCGCGCTCAATCCCCATGCCCGTATCCACGCATGTTCTTGCAAGCGGCTCATAGGAGCCGTCCGCCTTCTTGTTGTACTGCATGAACACGTCATTCCATATTTCAAGCCATTTGCCGCAGGAACAACCCGGCGCACAATCGGGTCCGCACGGCTCCTTGCCGAAATCGTAGAACATTTCAGAATCCGGCCCGCAGGGTCCCGTCGCGCCCGCAGGACCCCACCAGTTGTCAAATCGGGGTCTATAACTGATGCGTTCTTCTGGAATGCCGAGCGCCCGCCATACTGCCGCGGATTCCTCGTCACGAGGCGCCGTATCATCGCCTTCAAACACCGTCACGCCAATTTTTTCAGCCGGTATGCCAAGCCATTTCGGGGACGTAAGGAATTCGTAACTCATGCGTATGGCGCCTTCCTTAAAGTAATCGCCTAACGACCAGTTGCCGAGCATCTCGAAAAATGTAAGATGGCTCGAATCGCCCACCCAGTCGATGTCACCGGTGCGGATGCATTTTTGATAGTCAACAAGCCGCTTGCCGGCCGGATGTTCCTGTCCAAGCAGATAGGGAACAAGCGGATGCATTCCGGCTGTGGTGAAAAGCACAGTCGGATCGTTGTCCGGCAACAATGACTTGCCCTGAATCTGGGCGTGCTGTTTTGATTTGAAAAACTCAATGTACTTTGAGCGAAGTTCGTTTGCGTTCATTGGTATAATGATAAGAAAAAAACGCCGGTTTGTCAATGATAATGAAAAGGGCGTGAAGACGCGCAATGGGAGAACCGGAAAAAGACGCTGTTTTTATCCGCCTTGTCTTGCTCGCGTCGCGTGTCGCGCTTGTGAATTTTTGCGCATTCCAATTTTCCAATTGCCGTCTTGCTTGGGGTACGCCATAGGCCCCCAGCCGAAGTCCTTGCCGGACGCGCAGCTCGCATCTAGAATTGCAGGCGCGGTTTCCTCCATATATGCGCCTTCCGGCGCCGAGCTCGCGGCTTCGCAGCCATAGCTGAAACCCGAGCCGGCTCCAACCGTTACACCTCCAGCCTCACTTTCGCCGGCGCTTCCATTTCCAAGTCAAAGGCGGCTTCTTTCCCTGCCGCCGTCTCTATGTTGACAGCGGCGCTTCGGCCGCCCATTCCATTTCGCTGACATGACGCTCTTTTGAGACGCAAAGGCTTGTCCCGTCCCGCATAAACGTTACGGTCGCCGCCCTCATTACCGGGTCCTGCCCTCGAATAAAAGCCCGGCTCCGGTTGACTTTGGCATTACGCCTGCAACAAGAGCCGGGCGCTCAGGTTTCGGGAAAGGAACAAGCCTTTCCCCGGACGCTTCCGGTTTAACGGTGAAATCTTCGCC
>JAIROG010000098.1 GCA_031257675.1 Treponema sp.
ATACAATCATTTTGCGGTAAAATCACAAATTTACCTGGCATCACTGAAACGCGCGATGGAATTACTTTCTGCCTATAATATGGGGGATAATGGCGCTTTTGCGTAACATGAGTTAATGAAAAAGAGAAAATGGCGCATTTGTCATGGCGATTTATTTCCGGTGATATGCCGCCTGATGAAACATTTTTTTAATGGAATTAAAAATAATTTGTCATGGGAAAGAAAAAAATAACTAAAATTTCATAAAATTAGCATGACTGATTAAATATTATATTGCGTCTTTTCCATGATCTGTTCACACTAAGAGCTTCCCAAGAATTAAGCGCCGCATATTACCGGAGGTTTTAGCGCATAATTCCAATCCTTATATGGAATTTGTCTCTCGGCAGTTTTATCTCAAGCATTTGTTCGTGTCTAAAAGGCATTTGACACTGAATCCTGTTCGCGTCTTGGCGTTTCTTAATAAGTCAACAATGATTTGATAATCCGGTAAAGGCGCTCCCTCCAATTCATACTGATGAACAAAAACAAACTGTGTTCTATTTTGTTCCACTTGCTTGCGGCCATGCGGATAATGGCAGATTTTTATCGGAATCCCTATCTCTTTCGATAAGCCCACACAACTCGTATTTTCACTGCCTCCTCCGGAAAGCGTTAAAACTTCCTCCGCCGGCAAGGATTCAGAAGATATTTCGCGTGTGGATAGTCCGCTTTGCCTTCCGCCATGCCGTATGAAAACGGACCGCAAACCTCTTATTCTCATCCGGCGAAACGTCGTAAGCGCAGCGCCTTATTGTTCATTTTCCAGCAGCCGCAGTATATTCAAATATATTTCTTTGACTATTTCAAGCTGTTTTATTCCCAATGAAGCGAAATGGCTTAATCCCGGCGAGGCGTTGGTTTCTATGACGATATAGTCTGCAAGTGGTTTTGTAATATCGCTTGTTATAATATCAACGCCGCAAAATCCCAAACGCATGTCTTTGGCAATTTCTATCGCAAGCGCGCTAAAATCATTATGAAGGCTGGACGTATAATCATACACCGCGCCGCCGGATGACAAATTCGCGGCGTCGAAAACCTGTAGTTTTTGATGTTTTTCAAGTACGCTTGATATTGAACGCCCGATTCTGTCCAGCTCTTGAATAAATCTTTTATCTTCACAATCTATTTTGACATCTCTTCCTTTTCTCTTTAAATTTTGTTCCGCTTCTGTTATCAATTCTCGTATAGTAAGCGCGCCGTTCCCGGCAATCATTAATGGCTCGCGTTTATAAGCGGCAAACGCTTTATTGTCCAGAACCACAATTCTAAAATCATTTCCACTGTAATATTTTTGAACAAGCATGACATCTGTTGTTTTGAATATTTCCATTGCAATATCATAATATTCATCATGGTTATGGACTTTCGCCACCATCTTTCCTTTGGACATATTATTGGGTTTTATTATTACTGGAAATCCAAGCGCGCCGGCGTATCGAAAGCCGTCATGTATGTTTCTCTTGATAATTAATTTTTTATTCAAACTGGAGCTGAAAAAGGTTTGTTCCACAGGAACATTATATCCAAGCCGCCCTAGAAAGAAATTTGTATAATGTTTGTCTTTCGCAATCTCGCTTGAAGCGAATGAATTTACATTAAAAGTTGTATTCTTGAAATATTGCTTTTTGCCATTATCGAAAATGACAGCGCCAACTTTTTCATATTCGGGTTCAACAATAAGCTTTGCATTGATTTGAGGCGTTATTGTCCTAAGTATTTCTGGAACAGAATATTTAATTTCATCCATGGAATTATTATGCGCTGTGAATCAAGATTTGTCAAGGCGTCGTCCGCGTCTGATGTCCCGCTCGCCATATTTAATGTTTTGAGAGAAATATTCTTCGATACTATTTATGTTTTTATCTGAGATTGTTCCAAAATGCGCAGGGCGACAGTTTAGGGCGTTGCGCCAGACGGAGCGGGGTCTATTGACGGGAGCCGTTCTATGGTATACAATGCCACCCATTATGGCGCATTGCATTATTTCCGAAGCGGAAGCCCTATTAGACAAAGAATTTCCGGTTCTCGACAAGGGTTTCATCCGGCTCGTTGATTATATGGGCGGGGATGCCCGCGTGGTGCAGGCGGCGCGGGTTTCCTATGGCGCGGGAACCAAAAGCCGCCGCGAAGACGCGAGTCTGATCGACTATCTTTTGCGCAACCGGCACACTTCGCCCTTTGAACAGGTTATTCTCACTTTTCATGTGAAGTTGCCGGTTTTTGTGGCCCGCCAATGGATACGGCATCGTACGGCGCGGGTGAATGAGGTGTCCGGGCGTTACTCGGTGATGAAAGACGATTTTTACGCGCCCGAACTTGAGGACATCGCCGCGCAGAGTGTGGACAACAGGCAAGGCCGGGGCGCGGCGCTTGAGGCGGAAGAGGCGACTGCGGTACAAGCGGCGCTGAAAAACGCGCAGAAAGGCATGTACGCGGCGTATGCCGAACTCATAGACAGGAACGTCGCCCGTGAGCTTGCCCGCATCAACCTGCCATTGTCCCTGTACACCGAATGGTACTGGCAGATAGACCTGCACAACCTCTTTCATTTTTTGGAGTTGCGCCTTGACGTTCACGCCCAAAAAGAAATCAGGCTGTACGCGCGCGCGTTGTTCGATATAACGAAATGCGTGGCGCCCCTCTGTTGCGCGGCGTTTGAGCGGCATACGCTGTGCGGCGTCAGGTTTTCCAGAGAAGAGTTTGCGGAACTCCAAAACAGACTTGGAAACGGAAGCGGCGCCGGCGGCGCGGGGCTTGCCGGCAAGGAGCTTGAGCGTTTTGAAGAAAAACTGCGCGCGGGAAGGCAGAGATAATGCCGCCTGTTCCGTATCAAACCAAAACCTTTTACGCGCAGCCCGATGCTCCGCAAAACGCTTTTTGTCTGGAAATAGCCTCATGGACATACCGGGAATTGTGCGACGCCGCCGGATTGGGCGAGAAAGAGCGCGAGCCTTTTATCCAAAACAGAGACGTTTTGGCGTATCCGGGCGGCTGGCAGTCTTGGTCAGCGGGCTGGGAGCTCGCATCTAATGAAACGCTTCCCCGCTCGGTGTTGTTGTTGCGCGATCTCATCAAGCTCACCAACCGCGATGGCGACGCGCCGAAACGCGGCGAAATTGTAGGTCACTTCCTCATGTACCTTCGGGCAGGCGACGCCTACCTTTGCCTCGCCTCCCGCACATGGACCGGCGGCGCCGGCGTATCCAGCGGCGCTCCGCTTCCACCCGTGACTTTCCGCATAAACCGGAAAAAACAGCGCGTTGCTGCGGAACTGTTCTGCCCGGGAAAGCGCTGGACGCCCTATGAGGTGATGGCGGAACTGCGCTTCTTTGCATGCGAAGGCTATTTCAATCTGAAAGACACGCTTGCCGCGATGTACCGCGCCGAAGCGGGCGCTAAAACGCTTGACTTCCTGATACGGGCAAAGCCTGATCAAGCGGCGCACGCAGAGGAATCTGGCGGCGGCGCGGGCGGAAACGTCCGCGGCAAAAATCCAATCGGCGGGTATGAATCGTGGTACAATCACTACACAAACATCAGCGAAAAACTCATTCTGGAAGACCTTGAAGCCCTGTCCGCGACCAGCAATCTCATCAAACGCGTCTTTCTTGACAAAGGCAAGCCTGTCGTCTTCCAAATTGACGACGGCTGGGAACAGCGCGTGGGGCAATGGGATATAGATGAAAAGAAATTTCCGCGCGGCTTGCGGTTTTTGGCGGAGAAAATTGAGCGTCAGGGCTTGATTCCCGGCTTGTGGATAGCCCCGTTCATCGTTACCAGAAAGTCAAAGATTTTTTCGGAAAAATACGAGTGGGTTCTCAAAGACGAAAAGGGAAAGCCGGTTGTCGCGGGCTTCAACAACCTGTGGGACGGGCGCTACTACTGTCTCGATCTTTCGCGGGACGACACGCTTGCCTACATACAAGGTCTGATCGACAGGGTGATTGACTGGGGATTCCGGTACATCAAAGTGGATTTCCTGTATGCGGGCTTTCTTTCCGGCGATTTCGCGCAAGGCGGCTCGCCGTATGAGCATTATGAACGCGCATGCGCCCTTTTGACAAAACACGCCTCCAGCGGCGCCATTGATGCAACGAAGCCGCAGGTCGCCTATCTTGGGTGCGGCTTGCCGCTTGGCGCTTCGTTCCGGCATTTCCCGCTGTCGCGCATCGGCGCGGACACCCGCGGGGAATGGGACTGGAAGATGGCCAAGCTCTTGCGCCATGTGGGAAGACCAAGCGCCTACATCAACCTGCTCGACACCATAGGGCGTTCCTTTTTTGACGGCGTGATCTACCGCAATGATCCTGATGTGATGTTCATGCGCGCCCGGAACTGCAAACTCACGGAAAACGAGAAAGAGCTTATCGCCCTGGTCAACTTTTTGCTTGCCGGACAGATCATGATCTCCGATGATCCGCTTCATCTTGAACCTGCGGACATGCGGCTTGCCGAGCGCATGGCGGCGCTGTACGCGGCGCTTGCGGATGATGAGTACGGCGCGGTTCGGCTTGACCGCGACGTTTTCCGCCTCGTAAGCCGTTCCGGCAAAACCACGGGCGTCGTCAACTTGTCGAACCGCCCGTATCCTGAGCGGGAGCCGCGTATGAACGGACAGTTCCTCGTTGATCGCCGGAAGAACGGGGCGTACGCGCCGCACAGCATTTCGATTCAAACCGGTATAAGTCCGTGATGTATGGCAAAAAGAGCGAGCTGGCTGCGGTTGCTCACCCCGACTTTCCTCATCACCACCGAAATATAATTTCTAGCTGTGCCATTGGTAATAGAAAGCTGTTTAGCTATCTCATGGGTGGAGAATCCCTGAGCGATGAATCCAATGATCCGCATCTCTACGCCGGAAATGCCGGGAGGCGTTTTCGGCGGCGCCCGCAGCCTGTTATGCGATATGATTTCGGAATACATGCCTCCTTGCTCCATGTACGAAAAAATAGAGCATACTTTTGAGGCGATCTGCGAACCGATAAAGCAATCGCCGTGGCGGATATTTTTAAGAATCCTGCAAAGATTGAGAACGCCTCCGCGCTTGACGACATATCCCTCCGGTTTTTGAACGAGCGCTTTGCAGATATGCTCTTCATCTTCAAGGTCGGTGAAAAGAACAACAGACGTATTGGGCGACTTGCTTTTGAGCAACGGTATGAGTCCAATGCCGTCGCCGTCTTTTAACTCAATGTCCATGATGACAATATCGGGATGTTTGCCCCCAATCAGTCTGACCGCATCATAGCGGTCTTTCCCAATCCCGATGATGTCAAAATCGCTTTGAGAAGAAAGGATATATTCTATTCTATACCGTTCCGCTTCATCGCTGTCAATAATGACAATTTTTATCATAAGCCAGCCCTTTTCGATAATTTAGAACATAGTAACGGCGGCGCTTCTTCAAAATTTGGACGGTTTTGAAAGAAGACCGGGAAACGGCGATCTAAAAGCCCGCCGCTCCGCTTAAATCTAAAAATTTAACAAGAAAACCGGACTTTAACCGTTTTTCCAAGAGCCTGTTCCATTGGAACACGTTTAACTGTATACATTGTTTTGAATAAAAGCAATATTTGCGCTGAAAAAGGCGCATTTTTTATTATAAGCGTCATAATCTGACAGTTATTTTATGACAACTATGGGTTTTTTTTCTGATCCATGCATGGTTCGATCGGCGGTTTGGCGCCGCCCTTGATAACTATACGCTAGACATACTTCGGCGTATCATAGTAAAATAACGCCATCTGTTTTACGGTTATGGGGGAGAAGGTATGGTTATTTTAACATTGAATTGCGGTTCGTCATCGGCGAAGTATCAGGTGTACGATTGGGATGCCAAGGATGTGTTGGCTGTGGGCGTTGTGGAGAAGGTTACGTTTGACGGGTCTTTTATCACGCATAAAGCGAAGGGCAAGGAGGAGTACACGCGCTATCAGAACTGCCCCACTCACACCGACGCGGTGAACCTTATTATCAAGTTGCTGACCGATCCCGAACGCGGGGTCATTAAGGATATGAGCGTTATCAAGGCGGTTGGACACCGGGTGTTGCACGGAGGCGACAAATTCACCAAGAGCGTGATCGTTGACGATGAGGCGATGAAGGCTTTTAATGAGGTGAAGGATTTGGGTCCGCTTCACAATCCGGCGAACATCATGGGCATTGAAGCCGCGAAGAAGGCGTTGCCCGACGCGCCGCACTGCGCGGTTATGGATACGGCGTGGCACCAGACCATGCCGGCTTCTTCTTTTATGTACGCCGTGCCGTATGAATGGTACGAAAAGTACGGCGTACGGAAATACGGGTTCCATGGCACTAGTTTTCTGTACACGGCGAAACGAGCGTCCGTGCTGCTCGGCAGGAAGCCTTCCGGGACGAACCTCATCATTTGCCATATCGGAAACGGATCGTCCGTGTGCGCGGTTAAGGATGGCTGTTCTTTTGATACGAGCATGGGCGTCACGCCGCTTGAAGGGCTGGTGATGGGAACTCGTTCCGGCGATGCGGATATGGCTATGCCGTTCTATGTGATGAGGAAAACCGGCATGAGCGCGGCGGAAATGGAGAGCGCCCTGAACAAGAAATCCGGTCTTTTGGGCGTTACCGGCAAGTACAACGACCGCCGCGACATACAAAAAGCCGTCGAACAAGGCGACGCGCGGGCGGCTCTGGCGCAGGATATGGAGGCGCACCGCGTGAAGAAGTACATCGGCGCATATATGGCGGCGCTTGGACGGGTGGACGCCGTTGTGCTTACCGCAGGCGTGGGCGAATTCGCCGGCTTCATGCGCAAGAAGTTCCTTGAAGGGCTTGAAGGATTGGGCATTGTCTACGATCCGGCGAAGAACGCCCTTGCCCATACCCGCAACGCCGAGACTCGCATCTCCGCGGATTGTTCGGCTATTCCCATCTTCATCATCCCGACCGATGAGGAGCTCGTAATGACCGAGGACGCTTACGCGCTTATGGCGGGCACGTACGATGTTCATACGAAGTTCACTTATTCGTTTCAGAGCAAGGACTACGTGAATAAGACCCGCGCTGAAGGGTTGAAAGAGGATTTGAAGAAATTGCCGGAACTGGAAGAAATTTTGGCGTTGCCTAAGTAAAGCGCGGAGGGAGGCGCTTCATGCCGGAACTACAAGTGAATGATGAAAATAGAAATCTTGAAATACTCTGCATCGGCAACGCGCTTGTTGATGTTTTTGTAAAAGTCACCAATGAGCAATTCAAGAAGATCGGCATAACCAAGCCGTGCCATATTGAATATGGAAAGTTGCTTGGGATTCTCAGGCGTTTTCCCAGTAGCAATGTGGTTTCCGGCGGAGGAGCCGCGAATGTCGCCAAGGTTGCCGCTCTTCTTGGACTCCGCGCGGGGTTTATGGGCGCGGTAGGTCCAGACGATGAGTTTGCGAAGATTTTTGAGCGGGAGATGCAGGCTGCGGGCGTAACGCTTTTCTTGATAAAAGAGCGGATCCCGACCGGCGCCTGTGTTTTTCTGCAACGCGAAGGCGAGCCTAACGTTATCGCCGCGTCTATTTCCGCGGCCAAGCTTCTTGAGGCGCGGGAGGTGGAGGAAGACGCGATTAGGCTGGCGCGGATTGTGGTGATAGACGGCTATATGTTGAACCGGGAGGATTTGGTGAACCGCATCCTTGAGCTTGCCTCCGAATATGGCACTATGGTCGCTCTTGACGTTGGCTCGGTTGAGATAACCGAGACGTACGCCCGGGACATCATGCGGTACTGCAAAGAGTATCCGCTTCTGCTCTTTATGAATAAAGAAGAAGCGGGCGCTTTCTACCGGCGCATTAACGGCGAGCCAAGCGAGGAGGAGAATGAACCCGTTGGCTTCATGGATTGGCTTTTTGCCCGCAAAAATCCATTGCCGTTGAAAATGCAAGCCTTTTTCCAGAAAATCGCCAATGATCTGGTTCCGGTTATTGTGGTGAAAGTCGGCGCAAAGGGCGCGATGGTGTTCGCGGGCGGCAAAGTTCACCGCGAGGACACGCTTGCCGTTATCCCCAAAGAGCCCACTGGCGCGGGCGACGCTTTTTGCGCCGCTTTTCTTGGCGCGTGGCTGCGCGACAAATCATTCGGCGAGTGCGCCAGTTTTGGCAACAAAGCCGCCCGTGAGGTGCTTGATGTTGACGGCACGTATGTAGACAGGAAAAAAATGTCCGGCATTGCGCGGCTTCTGGGCGGATGACAAACGCCTTGACAAACATTGCGCGGCTTCTGGGCGGATGACAAACGCCTTGACAAAAGTCCCGTTTGCGGTGATACTATACCAGAAAGGTCCAATAGCTCAGGGGATAGAGCGGCCGCCTCCTAAGCGGCAGGTCGGCCGTTCGATTCGGCCTTGGATCAAGTAAATTATATATGGAACTTCCGCAAAACTGCCGGGTGTGTAGATTCTCCTGTATAGATAAATAAGTCCGTTTCAAAAAGTCAAATAAAGAACAACACCAATTCCAAACAGTCTGTAAGCGCGGTACTCACGAGTACGAGCGGTTACGTAACGATAGACCAAGGGGCGGCGGAGATAGGGGATTTGTCCGCGGGGTATTATACGACCTTGACCGATAGGGCTACCAATGGGTATTCAACGGCTTCATCCGCCTATTTATTGTA